>CAZPSW010000029.1:0-4135 GCA_964589255.1 uncultured Dehalococcoidales bacterium | reverse complement strand
CGGCGAAGGCCCTGGCCACCGCGTCCACCGCGTTTTCCGCCCGGATGATAACGCTATCGCTGACGCCTCCGATGGCCAGATCCCAGGTGCCGAGGCCGATCACCGGAATGCCGCTCTGCAGCGCGTAGGCGATCTCCGAAAGGGTCCCGTAACTGCCGTCGATGGCGACCACGGCCTGGGCGCTCTTGACCACGATCGCGTTGCGCGCGTAGCCGATGCCGGTGACGATGGACAGCCGCACGTGGGGATTGGCGGCCTCGCGGGAATCCCCGGGAAGCACACCGACGGTCAAGCCACCCGCCTGGGCGGCACCCTGGCAGGCGGCGGCCATGACCCCGCCGAGGCCACCGCAGACGAGCACCGCGCCACGGTGCGCGATCTCGGCACCGACTTCTGCCGCGAGACGCACGGTGGCGGCATCCGCATTATTGCCGCCGATGACGGCGATGACCTTTTCCTGTGACACCATGGCCCCAAAATCTCAGTATAGCACCGTGCTGCGGCTAATTAAAGCGGTTCATAGCGGCGGTAACGCCTTCAGTGAGGATGCAGACCACGGCGTCGGCGACGCGCTCCAGCGCCTCCTCGATGACCGGCTTCTCGGCGGCGCTGAAGGCGCGCAACACGTAGGCGGGGATGGCCTCCGCCGCCGCCGCCGGGTTGCCGTCCGCGTCACGCGGGCGGTCAATGCCGACACGGATACGGCAATAATCATAACTGCCCAGGGAATCCCCGATGGAACCGATGCCGCGGTGCCCGCTGCTGCAGCCGCCCTGGCGGATGCGAATCTTACCGCTGGGCAGGTCCAGGTCATCGTGGATCACGATCAGATTTTCAGGGTCCACGCGGTAGTAACGCAGCAGCCCGGCCACCGCCTCGCCGCTGAGGTTCATATAGGTCTGGGGGCGCGAGAGTATCACCCACTGCCCCTCGATCTGCCCCGCACCGCTGCGCGCCTGGCCACGCTTCCGGTCAAAGGTGATGCCGTAGCGCTGCGCCAGCCTCCCCAGGCACATGAAGCCCAGGTTATGGCGGCTTCTGGCGTACCGCTCGCCGGGATTGCCGAGCCCCACGATGACCCTGTCCACCTGGGGTTCAGTCTCCCTTTTCCAGAATTTGAATAAATTCATCTTCACTGATCTGCTTGATGCCCAGTTTCTCTGCCTTCGCCAGTTTGGCGCCGGCGCCGGCGCCAACCACGACGTAATCAGTACGTTTGGTGACATCACTCTTGGCGGCCCCGCCGAGCTCCCGCACACGCGCCTGGGCGGCGTCACGGCTGTAGCGCGTCAGGGTGCCGGTAACGACGAACTCCTTACCCTTGAGGGTCTGCGCGGAGGCATCAAATACCTCGGCTGTTTTCACGCCGGCTTCTTTCAGCCGGGCGATGAGGTTAATGTTCTGCGGCTGCGCGAAGAAGGCGATGATGGCGGCGGCCACCTTGGGCCCGACGCCGGGGATTTCCTTCAGGCGTTCCGCCGCCGCCGCCGCCAGGGCGTCGAGGTCATGGAATTCCGCCTCCAGTATGACCCCGGTCTCCTCGCCGACGTGGGGAATGCCCAGCGCGAAGATGAGCCTGGCCAGGGGCCTTTCCTTGCTTTTCTCGATGGCCGCTAGGATGTTGTCCGCGCTCTTCTCGCCGAGGCCCTCCAGCGCCACCAGTGCGGCACGGTTGTTCTCCAAATAGTACAAACCAGCCGAATCACTCACCAGTCCCTGGTCCAGCAGCAGCTGCGGCTGCCGCGTGCCGATGCCCTCGATGTCCATCGCGGCGCGGGAGACAAAATGCTCTAGCCGGGCCACCCGCTGCGCCGGGCAATCCGCGTTGTGGCAGTAGTACATCACCTCGTCTGCTGCCCTGGTCACCACCCGTCCGCAGGCGGGGCATAAGGGCTGCTTGGAACCGTTCTTTTCAAGCTGGTCCGCGAGTACGAACTTTTTCGCCCCCGGCGGACGCAGCCCCGGCACCGGCCCGACGATCTCCGGAATCACGTCCCCGGCGCGCTGCACGATCACGGTGTCCCCAATGCGAATGTCCTTGCGCCGGATGTCACCCTCGTTATGCAGCGCCGCCTGCCGTATGGTGACGCCGCCGACGTTTAACGGTTCCAGGATGGCGTAGGGGTTCAGGGTGCCGGTGCGCCCCACCCCGATGCCGACCTCGCGCAGCACGGTGGTGCCCTGCACGGTGGGGAATTTGTAGGCGATCGCCCAGCGCGGCTCCCGGGCCACGTTGCCCAGCCGCTCCTGCAGGGCCACCGCGTCCACCTTCACCACCACGCCGTCCGCTTCGTAGTCCAGCTCTTCCCGGCGCGCCACCCAGGCGTCGTAGTAGGCCACCGCTGCTTTCACGGTGGCCACCCGCCGATTGTTCGGATTGATGCGCAGGCCCAGCCCACCCAGGTAGTCCAAACGCGCCTGATGCGTCGGCGGTAAGGTCACCCCGGCATTGTCCCCGAGCGCGTAGATGAAGATCTCCAGGGGGCGTTTGGCGGTCTCTTTCGGGTCCAGTTGCCGCAGCGAGCCAGCGGCGGCATTACGCGGGTTGGCGAACGGGGGTAGCCCATCCCCGGTGCGCTGCCGGTTCAGGCGCGCGAAGCCACTCTTCGGGAAGTAAACTTCCCCACGCACCTCGAGCAAAGGCGGCGCGCCTTTGAGCGCCAGCGGGATGCTGGGGATCGTTTTCAGGTTCTGAGTGACATCCTCCCCAGTGGTGCCGTCCCCGCGGGTGGCGCCGGTGGTGAACACGCCGCGGGCGTAGGTCAGGGACACCGCCAGACCGTCCAGCTTGTGCTCGCAAATGAGGTCGAAGCTGTCGCTTTCGAGGAGCTTCGCGGCGCGGGCATGCCAGGTCTCCAGATCCCCCGCGGCGAAGGCATTGCCCAGGGAGAGCAGTGGCAGGCGGTGGGCCACCGTGCCGAAGCCCGTCAGCGGCGCCGCCCCCACGCGCTGGGATGGCGAGTCCGGCGTGAGCCAGGCGGGGTGCGCCTCCTCGAGGGTTTTCAACTCCGCCATCAGGGCGTCGTATTCGCCGTCGCTGATCTCCGGGTCGTCAAGGGTATAGTACCGGGAATTCGCGCCGTTCAGGGCGGTGCGTAGCTCCTTGAGGCGCTGTTTCACCCGGTCATCGCCGTCCATGACCCCATTATACAATAACAGGCGTCCCGGATTGACAGCGGGGAAGCACATCGGTAGAATTTCCGCGTCGGTGCGTCATATAATGAGACAGTACCTCGAAACCGCACCACATAGGGGAGACAAGTAGATGGGGGACAGAGACAGGTTCCAGGAGATAGAACCGCACCTGTCGGGGGACAAGGTGCTCCGCATACGCCGGCGCAAGCACCGCCACCGGCTGCGCATTACACCCAATATCCCCGGTGTTATCAGATTCGCCCGGGACATCATGACGAAGACACAGTTCGTGCCTCTGATGCTGTTGCTGACGGCGCTATGGCTGCTCGCCTCCTGGGGTTTATTCCTGGTGGAGCGCCCGGTGAACGGTCAATTCTCCTCTTTCACCAACAGTTTGTGGTGGAGCTTCACCGCGATGCAGACGCAAGGTGCCAATGCCCCGGGACCCCTTACCATTTCCGGTATGGTCATCGGCGGCATCTGGTCGGTCTTCAGCACCATCGCCTTCTTCGGGGTCATCATCGGCACGCTTTACTCTTATTACATGCTGCCACGCCGGCACCCGTCAGGGGAATTGATGGCCGCGGTGTTGTACAACCTGGAAGAGATGGAACACCTCACGGCGGATGAACTGGCGGCGCTGAAGGAAACCACCGCGAGGCTGATCGACCTGCAGATAAACCGCCTCAAAGAAGATCCGCCGCGATAAGTGAAACCCGGCCTGCCCACGGTGGCGGGAGGGCGGTTAATTCAGGTTGTTGACCGTGTCGACGGCACCGCGGAGCTTCCGCGAGATGGTGATCGGGCGCCCTTTTATGGGGGCGGTGGCACTGATGCCGGAGGTCATGTCGATAATCTCCCCGTCAAGCACCGGGAAGACCTGGAAGACCACCGTGGCCACGGTGGTGTTGTCCGAACTGGTGGCCAGCACGGCACCCTTGGTGCGCAGCGTCGCCTGCGCCTGTTCCAGCCCCTGGTAAATAGTATCTGCGCCGCGTTC
>CAZPSW010000028.1:0-11940 GCA_964589255.1 uncultured Dehalococcoidales bacterium | reverse complement strand
CCCATGCCTCCGTCGCGCCTATTACGGCCCGTCGCCGGGGCCCCATAATTCAGGCAAACAGGCCCACATTCAGGATTATCCCCAGTGGCGCTGGCCCCGTTGAAGGTGTAGTATGCAGGTGCACCGCACCACGCGGATGCCAAAACCGGGGAGGCATGAATATGGAGGCACCAGCCACCGAAGCCGCGGCGCTGCTGGCGGATTACGCCGCCGCGTTGCAGTACGAGGACATTCCAACCGCCGTGCGCAACGCCACCCGGCGCAGCATCATGGACACCCTGGTGGTGATACTGGCCGGTACCACCCAGGGTGAAGACTACAAGCAACTGGCGGAGATGGCGCGGGAAAGCGCCGGTACCCCGGAAAGCACCGTGCTCGGTTTTGGGGACCGGGTCAGCGCCCCGATGGCGGCCTTCGTCAACTCCGCATTGAGCCGTCCGCTGCATTATGACGATACCTTCGACGAAGGCGTCACCCACGGATCCTGCACAGTGGTGCCGGCGGCCCTGGCGGTGGCGGAAAAGCGGGGTGGTATCAGTGGCCGGGACTTCATCACCGCGGTCACCATCGGTAACGAGATCGTCTGCCGCATGGGCCTCTCGATCTGCCTGCGCCCCAGCGGCTGGCGGCCGGACTGGTACCAGACTACGATACACGGCGCCTTCGGTGCCGCGGTGGCCGCGGGCAAGGTGCTGGGGCTTGACGCCGGGGAGTTGAGACATACCCTCGGCATCGCCCTGAACGTCTCCTCGGGCACGCTCGAGGGGCCGCTGATGTCAAATGCCTTCACCGCCAACGGCGCAGTGCTGGCGGCGCAGATGGCGGCACGGGGGCTCACCGGCGCGCCCAACAGCCTGGAGGGCCAGAACGGCCTCTACGCCGTCTACCACGGCGGGGACTATGACCGCCACCAGCTGGTGGACGACCTCGGCGGGCGCTACGAGTGCGCCGGTATCAGCATCAAACCCTGGCCCGGCCTGCGTTATTTCCATCCTTACATCGACGCCGCGATACAACTGGTCAGCGAAGCCGACATCGCGCCCGAGGCGATCGGGGAAATCAGGCTCTCAGTGGCGGGCTACGTGGAGAACGGCTGCCAGCCGCTGGAAAAACGCTGCCGCCCGCAGAGCCTGCACGAGGCCAATACCAGCCTGCCGTTCCTGGTGGCCTGCGCCGCGGCACACCGGCGCGTGCTGATCCGGGACGTGACCGCGGCCGGGCGCGAGGACCCGCTGACGCTAGCGCTGGCGGACCGCGTGGTGCTCGAATTCGACGCCCGCTTCAGCATTGAGAATAAGATCGGCCCAGCCAGGGTGGTGATCACTACCACTGATGGCCAAAGCAACGAAAAAGAGCTTGAAGTGGCCTACGGCCACCCCCGGAACCCCATCAATGAAGCCGGTTTCAAGACGAAATTCCTGGACTGCGCGGCCGCCTCAGTGAATCCGCCATCCCCGGATAACGCCGCCGCCGCCTATGACCTGGGAAGCAAGCTGGAGACGGTGGGGGACATCAGCGAACTGGTGCGGCTACTGAGCTAACGAATCAACCAGGCAGGTGCGGAAATGTACCAGGTGACCATCCGGGACGAACCGGAGCACCGGCAGACCATCATCCGGGGCGGCGAAGTGATTGACCCGTGCCAGGGGATTCACGGGCGTTTTGACATCGCGGTGGCAAACGGACGCATCACCGCGGTGGCGCCGCAGATCGAGGACCTGGCCGGGGCGGAGGTGATCGAGGCCGCGGGCCGGGTGGTGGTACCGGGACTGATTGACATGCACACCCACGTGGCGGAGGCCATCATCCCACTGGGCGCGTCCACGGAACAGGCCGGGGTGAACCGCGGGGTGACCACCCTCTGCGACGCCGGCAGCACCGGATACAGCAACTTTCCGGGTTTCAGGAAATACGTCATCGCGCCGTCACAGACGGACGTTTTCTGTTATTTGCATATCGCCCCCACCGGGCTCGCGGTGATGCCCGAAATCCGTGGCTGGGAGGACGTTTCCGAGGACGAAACGGTGGCCACCGCGCGCGCCAACAGGGACGTTATCAAGGGCATCAAATTCCGGGCGGTGATGCCCGGCGTAACTACGCTGGGGACGGCACTGGCACAGCGGGCGAAGCAGATCGCGGTGGCGGCGGGACTGCCGCTGATGGTGCACATCGGGGATGGGCTCTGCGGCGATCAGGGCGCGGCGGTGGAGGCTTTCACCCGGGAAATGGTGCACCTCATGGACCGGGGTGACATCAT
Source organism: uncultured Dehalococcoidales bacterium (assembly GCA_964589255.1). Classification (GTDB taxonomy): domain Bacteria; phylum Chloroflexota; class Dehalococcoidia; order Dehalococcoidales; family SURF-40; genus CAZPSW01. The sequence continues at coordinate 9,683 of CAZPSW010000028.1, read as the reverse complement.
CGCCCACATCTACGCCCCGGCACCGGGAGGGATGATCAAACCCGACGGTACGGTGCACCCGGAACTGACCGAGGCGATCAGGCGGGGCGTACTGCTGGATTCCGCCCACGGGCGCCCCAACATGAGCTTTGCGGTGGCGCGGGCCGGTATCGGGCTGGGGATCTTGCCGCATATCATCAGCACTGACCTGGCCGCCACCAACGCCGACGGCCCCATCTACAGCCTGACCCTGACGATGTCCAAGTTCCTGGCCCTGGGCCTGACGCTGGACCAGGTCATCGCGATGACCACCGTCAACCCGGCCCGTGCCCTGGATGAAGCGGCCCGGCGCGGCACGCTGGGCGTCGGCGCCCCGGCGGATATCACCGTGCTGCGGCTGGTACCCGGAGATTACACCTTCGTCGACGGGTCCATCGGCAATAAGATACCGGGGGATACCCTGATATTGCCGGAACTGACACTGAAGAACGGCACCGTGATCGCGCCGCGCCCCGGCGCGGAAGTGGAAATCTCTTGAAACGCGGTGTTTCCCGGCCGTCCACCGCGGTGATTGACAAATGCGGCCGCCAGTGTTTATATTATTGTGCCTCGCGAAGACACAGGCATCTGAGCGGAGACACCACCTCCGGGAGGGGCTCCGAAACCAGCCGATACCGGGGCAAGATTAACGCGCGACGAGGATTGATATGGCGACAGAATCACCGGTGCTCGACGAATCAGCCGTAAAAAAACCCGATGAAACGGGAGACAAACTCCTCGAGGTCGATGATCTGCGCACCTATTTCACCACCCGCCGGGGTTTCGTGAAAGCGGTTGACGGCATCAGCTTTGACGTCAAGAAGAGCGAGATCGTGGCCATGGTCGGCGAGTCCGGCTGCGGCAAGACGGTCAGCGTGCTCTCACTGCTGAAGCTGATCCCGGTACCACCGGCGCGCATCATCAGCGGCACCGCCATGTTCGAAGGCCGGGACCTGCTGCAATTGAACCGTACCGAGATGCGCCAGGTGCGCGGGCGGCGCATCGCGGTGGTCTTTCAGGAACCGATGACGAGCCTGAACCCGGTACTCACCATTGGCCGGCAGATGTACGAAGGGCTGACCGAACACAAGATGATGGACAAGCGGGCGGCGATCAAACGCAGCGTCGACCTGCTGGACCAGGTGGGCATCCCGGACCCGGAAAGTCGTTTGAACCAGTACCCGGACCAGTTCAGCGGCGGTATGCGCCAGCGCGTCATGCTGGCGATCGCGCTTTCCTGCTCTCCCAGCCTGATCATTGCCGACGAACCGACCACCGCCGTCGACGTCACGGTGCAGGCGCAATTACTGGAGCTGATCCACCAGTTACAGGACAGCCACGGCGTCTCGGTAGTGCTGATCACCCACAACATGGGGGTGGTGGCGAAATACGCCCACCGCGTCAACGTGATGTATGCCGGACGCATCGTGGAGCACGCCGAAACAGGGGAGCTCTTCAAGTACCCGGTACACCCCTACACCAGGTCGTTGCTGGAATGCATCCCGCGGCTGGATATGGGCCGCGACGACCGGCTGGAGCCAATCAAGGGACAGCCGCCGGACCTGGCCAACCGGCCCAGCGGTTGCGCCTTCTGGCCGCGTTGCTCCCAGGCCAAGCCCGGTTGCGACCAGGAATGGCCGGGACTCAGAGCCGTGACCGAGGCGGAAGCCCACGTGGAGAGCAGCCACCTGGTGGCCTGCCAGATGTTATAGGAGACGCTGATGACTCAGGACGTGCTGGTACAGGTAAAGAACCTGAAGATGTATTTTCCGGTCACCCGCGGCATCATTTTCGAACGTAAAGTCGGTGATGTCAAGGCTGTCGATGGTGTCAATTTTGACATCTACAAGGGTGAGACGCTGGGCCTGGTGGGCGAATCTGGGTCCGGCAAGACCACCGCCGGCAAGTGCATCCTGCGCCTGCATCACCCCACCGGGGGCACCATCACCTACGAGGACGTGGAACTGACCTCCCTGAAGGAGAGTCAGATGCGCCGGCTGCGGCCAAAGATGCAACCCATCTACCAGGACCCCTACAGTTCCCTCAACCCGCGTCACAGCGTGGAAACGATCATAGGGGAACCGCTGATCGTGAACCATCTGGCCAGCGGTAAAGCGGTCAAAGACCGCGTCATGGAACTGCTGGAACTGGTAGGCCTGAACCCCGACATGGCGAAACGCTACCCACATATGTTCAGCGGCGGCCAGCGCCAGCGCATCGGCGTGGCGCGGGCCCTGGCCACCTCGGCAGGTTTCCTCGTCTGCGACGAACCGGTCTCGGCGCTGGATGTCTCCATCCAGGCACAGATCGTGAACCTGCTGGAACATCTTCAGGACACGCTGGGGCTGACACTGCTCTTTATCTCGCATGATCTATCGGTGGTGCGCCACATCAGTGACCGCATCGCGGTGATGTACCTGGGCAAGATCGTGGAACTGGCGGATGGGCTGGAACTCTATGAGCGTCCCCTGCATCCTTACACTCAGGCCCTGATTTCCGCGGTGCCGGTTCCCGATCCGGAATTGGAGCGCGGGCGCGAACGCATCTTACTCACGGGGGAGATACCGAGCCCGCTGGATCCACCCAGCGGCTGCCACTTCCATCCGCGCTGCGACCGCTGCATGGACATCTGCCGCACCACTGACCCGGTGTATCGGGAATACGAGGGCCGCTGGCTGGCCTGCCACCTTTATAACTAGGACCGGCCAGGGCCGCTACCGGTAGAGTTCCAGTAGTTCCAATTGCACGTCGGCCACCGCGCCGGTATCAAAGAAGGCGATCTTGCCGAGGTGCCCCGGGTTGCCGCGCATGGTCACTGCGGCGCCGTCAGCCTCCATCGTTTTGATCTCACTCTCGATGTCACTGACGGCGAAGGCAATGTGGTGTACGCCCTCGCCGTGTTCTGCCAGAAAGGCGCCCTGCTTACTGTCACCGGAAACCGGCTCGAAGATCTCCAGTTCCACGTTGCCCACCGCCAGCGTGCCGACGCGCAGCTTGGCCCCGGTGGCCGTCTCCATCTCACGGATGCCACCGCGGACACCGAGGCCGATGCCCTCGAAAAAGGTCAACGCGCGCTCCAGGTCCCGCACCACGTAAGCCAGGTGATGCAATTTCCAGTCCTGCTTCATCTAAAGCCTCCAATTCCCGAATTTCCGCAACGGGATTGTACCACCAATCCGGGGCCGCCGGCAGGCTTGCCGGATGCGGCTCCAAAACTGGTATACTGTAGCCGCAGACCGGCTGGGGCCAGGGAGGTTTTTGCACCATGAGTACCGAAAAAGTAGCTGATTTCATCACCGGCACCGGTTATCAGGACTTACCCGCCGACATCCGGGAAATCTGCGGCACCGCGGTGCTGGACCACGTCGGGGTGATGCTCGGCGTGCGGGAGGACGAATCGGTGGCCGCCGTGGCCCGGCTGGCGCGCGCCCTCGGGGGCCGCCCCGACGCCACCTTACTGGACCGCGGCGACAAGGTCCCCTGCGCCACCGCAGCGATGGTGGGCGCGGTGATGGCCGGCACCATGGACCTGGACGACGGCGCCTTCAGACCCTAGGGGCATCTGACCCACGCCGGCAGAGTGATCATTCCCAGCGCGCTGGCGGTGGCGGAATATTGCCAAGCCAGCGGTCGGGATTTGATCGAGGCGGTGGCCATCGGTTACGAGGTATCGCTTCGGGCCGGCTGGCTGATACTCAACGGGGGAGAGGTCATCACCCCCGCCGGCATGGTCGCCAATTTCGGGGCGGCGGCGCTCTACCTGCGCCGCTACGCTTAACGGTGGGGGGCACCCGCAGCGTCTCGTTTTACCTCACCCCTTTACAATTCGAGCCTGTTGTACTATACTGTGGTGCGGTGGCATAGTTTTGGGTTCTTATCAGTATCCCGGTAACATGGTCACGGCTGGATGACCCCAACTGCCAACTACGAGTGGAGGTCACCCGATGACTTTCTCGGACCGGAATATTCAGTGCGCTGATTGCGGCGAAGAATTCGTCTTCAGCGCCGCCGAGCAGGATCTGTTCGCTTCACGTGGCTTTACCAATGACCCGAAGCGCTGTCTCCCCTGCCGGCAGAAGCGCCGCTCCGACCGCGGCGACGGCGTGCCGCAACGGCAGATGTTCCCCGCGGTTTGTGCCCAATGCGGCACCGAAACGGAAGTCCCCTTCGAGCCGCGTGACGGCCGCCCGGTGTACTGCCGGGAATGCTATAACCAGGTACGTGAATAAACCGGCAGGTGAATAAACCGGTGGCCCCGGCCACACGGATGGAGTAATCTTTGGCAGACGTGTACATCAGAGACGGCGAATCCCAGGAGGCGCTGCTGAAGCGTTTCCAGCGCACGGTGCAGATGAGCGGCATTCTGCGCGAGGTCAAGGCCAGCCGCTATTTCATGTCCAAGGGTGAAACGGCGCGCCTCAAGGCCAAGAAGGCTGCCCGGCGCATCCGCCGCAAGAGCCGGGCCTGAACCAGCCCTTCCCCGGATCGCCCCACAAGCGGGGCAACCACCACGAAACCCAGTGACGGGCCGTTATGGGGACGCCTGTCCCTGGTGAGCGGGGTAGTCTCCCGGGGCGATGTGCTCACCTTCGGGGCCGGCGTAGGGGCAGTCAGCCTGCGACTGGGAGCCGGTTACCGATAATGTCAGGCTGACGCTGCACTCCTCACATTCCGGCTGGCGCGGTTCCACGTGGATGCTGATATTGGCGCTTGACAGGTAGTGCCGGAAATGGTGCTCCAAATGGTCACAGAGGCGGTGGGTGTCCATCACGGTGGTATCCGGGGGCATCACCAGCACCAGGTCAACGAAGCGTTCCGCGCCGGAACGGCGCGTACGCAGGCTGCGAATGCAGGTAACGGTGTCTCCGTGCTGGTTGATAACATCACGTATCGCCTGCTCCTCGTCGTCCGGTAACCTGGTGTCCATCAGCACGCCGACGGCATCTTTCATGATTTCCCAGGCGGTCTTGCCGATGATCAGCGCCACCAGGATACCGACCACCGCGTCGAGGATCACCAGCCCCGTCAGTGTCACCAGGACCAGTCCGATGAGCACCGCGACGCTGCTCCAGACATCTGCCATCATATGGAAACCCTGGGCCCGCAGCGCCACTGATTCCGTCTTCCGGGCCACGCGCAGCGCCAGCATCGCGATGCCGATATTGATCGCGATGGCGACTACCGTGACCACGATGCCGGTGGCGAGCATCTCCACGCGCCCGCCGCTGATGATGCGCATCACCGCGGTGTAGACAATGGAGCCGGCGGCGGCGAAGATGAGTACGGAAATGATCGCCCCGGCCAGGTTTTCCGCCTTGCCGTGACCGTAGTGGTGGCGCGAATCCGCGGGGTGGCTGGCAACCATAATGCCGACCAGACCGATGATGGCACCGGTGAGGTCAATCACGCTATGGATCGCATCGGCGCGAATGCCCAGGCTGCCGGTGAGCACACTGGCAACCACCTTGATCACGATCAGGATGCTCACCGCCGTGATGGAAAGCCTGGCCACTCCCTGGCTGGTGGTAAAGAGACGATGCCAAAAACTGTCGGCGCTCGCGTCAGCCATCATTTTCTCTCCCTAACAACAAAGCCCGTAGGACGGTGGTCCTACGGGCTTTCCCGCTGCCATAATCTGGCCCGGCTGCCTCCTCGCGGAGCGCCTGTTCCCATTGCGGGACATTATAATACGGACAGCACGAAAAATCAATGGGTAATATTGTGCCCGGGACAAGGCCCCTGCGGCGGCGAGCGTGGCCGTAAATTGACCCTCGCGCCCGTGCGGGTTAAAATTAAGTAGAGATGCCGCGGGCCAGACCCGTGGCCACGGGACGGGCTTTGAACATCATCGTACTGCTAAAGGCAGTGGCCTCACACGTCGCCAGCCCGGAAATTGACCCTTCCGGTGACCGGCTGCGCGGCAAGTTCGGGCCACTGGTTTTGAATGAGTCGGACGAGTATGCCTTGGAACATGCAGTGCGGTTGCAGGAGGAATTCGGCGGCGAAGTGAGGGTGCTTGCGGTGGGCACCGCGGCGGCGGACCCGGTCATCACCAAAGGGCTGGCCCGTGGGGCGGCGGAGGCCTACCGCGTTGACGCCGACCTGACCGACAGCAACCGCACCGCCGCGGCGCTGGCGACGGCGGCGAGGCGCCTCGGTTTTGACCTTATCATCGCCGGAGTGGAGTCAAGCGACAACCTGGCCAGCCGCGTCGGCATCACGGTGGCGGAGATGCTCGGTCTGCCCTTCACCTATTCGGTGCGGGAGGTCAAGCGCGGGCCGCGTCCGGACACCCTCGAGGTGGCCAAGGAACTCGGCGGCGGGGTGACCCAGATCGTCGAGGTAGACCTGCCGGCGGTGGTCTCCGTCCAGGCCTGCTCCGTACCGCTGAGAGCGGTCTCGGTAACCAGGCTCTTACAGTCCCGGGACAAGGAAGTCACCCCGTTGACGGTGCCGGAACTCGGCATCGCGGCGGAGCTTGACGCCATGCCGACGCTGCGCATGGTGGAGGTCTTCCGCCCGCGCAAGCACCGCGCCACCATGATCGAGGGCGACCCGGGGAAGGTGGCGGTGGCGATACTGCAAAAGATAGAGGAATACCGTTGATGGCCAGCGGCGTATTGGTGCTCGCTGAGACCAGGGAACGTGGCCTTGACAGCGTCACCTGGGAACTGCTGGCGTTGGGGCGGCGGCTGGCCGACGCGCAGGGCGGCCAGCTGACGGTACTGATGTTGGGGGACGGCATCGAGGCACCGGTCACGGAACTGGCGCGGAGCGGTGTTGAGCGGGTGCTCAGCGCCGACGCGCCCCACCTGGCGGAATACAACCCGGAAATTTACACCGCCCTCATCACGGAGACGCTGCAAGCACAGGCCCCGGCCTATTTTCTGATGGGCCACACCTGCCTCGGCATCGAGATGGGCCCGGCGGTGGCGGCGCGCTGTGGCGCCACCCTGGTCACTGACTGCGTTGACCTGGAACTGCCGGATGGACCTGCGGTGGTCACCCGCCCGATGTATGGCGGCACGGTGCACACTCGCCTTGAGGTCCCTGGCGGCGCGCCCCGTATCCTCAGTTTCCAGAAGGGTACCATGCCCCCGACACCGCTGCCGGAACGACCGTCCGAAGTGGTGCCGTTACCGGTTTTCGCGGAGGCCATGAAGCTGCTGACTCGAGTGGTGGCGCGCCGCGCGGTGCCCCGCGGCGAGGTTGACCTGACCACCGCCGAGATCATCGTCAGCATCGGGCGCGGCATTGGCGGCGCGGAGAACGTGAAACTGGGCATTGACCTGGCGGCGGCGCTCGGCGCCGGCCTCGGCTGCTCCCGGCACCTGGCGGACCAGGGCTGGCTGCCGGCACACTGCCACGTCGGGATGGAGGGGCAGACGGTGGCCCCCCGGGTCTACCTCGCCTTTGGCATTTCCGGAGCGGCGCACCACGTCGGCGGCATCCGGGACTCGGATGTTATCATCGCGGTGAACAAGGAAGCCAATGCGCCCATCTTCACGGTGGCGGACTACGGCGTGGTGGGTGACCTCTTTGATATCATACCGGCGCTGACCGCGGCGGCGCAGGCCCAATCAAATAAGAGTTGAGGCGAAATTGCAGTACGAGATCAACGACCTGGCACGCGAAGAAGGCTGGCGCATGTTCCGTATCATCGGGGAGATGGTCAGCGGCTTTGACAAGCTGGCCGGGGTGGAACCCGCCGTCTCCATCTACGGCTCAGCGCGGCTGAAGCCGGAAGACCCGCTCTACGAGACCATCGTCGACATCGCCAGCCGCCTCGGTGACAGCGGTTTCGCGATCATCACCGGTGGCGGTCCCGGCGTCATGGAGGCGGCCAATAAGGGAGCGCTCAAGGCCGGGGTGGATTCCATCGGCCTGAACATCGCCCTGCCCCAGGAACAGAGCGCCAACCGCTTCACCACCCGCACCTTGGAATTCGACCATTTCTTCGTGCGCAAGGTGATGCTAGTGAAATACGCCACCGCCTTCGTCATCATGCCCGGCGGGCTGGGCACCCTGGACGAACTGACCGAGATCCTGACCCTGATGCAGACGCTGAAGATCAAACCCTTCCCGGTGATCCTCTTCGACAGCGAGTTCTGGCAGGGTTTCCTGGACTGGCTGCGCGCCACCGCACTGCCGCGGGGGTACATCTCGGAGAGCGACTTCGACCTGCTGCGCGTCTGTGACGACCCGGCCAACGTGGTCGAGATCGTGCACACCTGGTACCTGAAACAACAGATCGTGGGCCGCAAGGCCTTCCGCGCCTAGCGCCGCGACGTAACCTGAGGATGCAGCCAGAGATGACGGTGACCATGAAATTCCTTGGCGCGGCCGGTAGCGTGACCGGTTCCTGCTACCTGGTGGCAACGGAAAACGCGCGGCTGCTGGTGGACTGCGGCCTGGTGCAGGAACGCAAGTTCCAGGGCCGCAACTGGAACCCGTTTCCGGTGCCGCCGTCCAGCGTTGACGCGATCTTCCTGACCCACGCCCACCTGGACCACTGCGGATTGCTGCCGAAACTAGTGCACGAAGGTTTCCAGGGCAAGATACACTGCACCCAGGCCACCGCGGAATTGGCCCGGATCATCCTGCTGGATTCGGCGCACCTCCAAGAAGAGGACGCCGCCTATAAGGCGCGGCGCCACCGCCGCGAGGGTCGCAAACCGGACCGCCCGGAGGTGCCGCTCTATACCACCGCGGACGTTGAGGCGACGCTACCCCTGTTCAGCCCGGTGGAATACCACCAGTGCGTCACCGTAGCGGATGGTGTGGAGGGTTGCTATTTCGACGCCGGTCACGTGCTCGGCTCGGCCATGATCCGGCTCGACATCGGGGAAAAAGGGCAGTCCTGCCAGATCGTCTTCACCGGGGACATGGGGGAACCGGGCCGCCCCATCATCAAGGACCCGGCGATATTCAACCACGCGGATTACGTGGTCATCGAATCCACCTACGGCAACCGGCAGCACCCCGAATCCGGGGAGATTGAACCGGAACTGCGTGACATCATCCTGGACACGGTGGCCCGCGGCGGCAACGTGGTGGTGCCCAGCTTCGCGCTGGAACGCAGCCAGGAACTCCTCTACCACCTCAACGAGTTGCAATTGCGACAGGAAATCCCGAACATCGCGATATTCCTCGACAGCCCGATGGCGATCGAGATCACCGAGGTCTTCAAACGCCACCCGGAACTCTTTGACCGGGAGATGCGCCAACGGCTGCGCCAGGAGTGTTCGCCCTTCGAATGCGTCGGGCTGCGCATGACGCGCACCACCGAGGAGTCCAAGGCGATCAATTTCGAGAAGGGCCCAGCGCTGATCATCGCCGGTTCCGGTATGATTACCGGCGGCCGCGTGAAGCACCATCTGGCGAACAACATCACGCGCCGCGAGAGCACCGTGATGTTCGTCGGCTACCAGGCCCAGGGCACCCTGGGCCGCATCATCCTCGAGGGCGCCGACAGGATCCGGCTGCTCGGCGAACAGCTCCCGGTACGCGCCAGGATAGCCCGCATCACCGGCTTCTCGGCACACGCGGACCGTGGTTCCCTGCTACAGTGGCTTTCCCACCTGGAGCAGCCGCGCCGCGTCTTCGTGACCCACGGCGAGGATCGCGCCGCCACCAGCTTCGCCGAATACGTGCGTGAAGAGAAG
>CAZPSW010000027.1:9704-12466 GCA_964589255.1 uncultured Dehalococcoidales bacterium | reverse complement strand
CGACGTAACGCGGGATGTCATCACTCGCCAGACCGGAACCCAGCGTGCAACCCCGGATCACCTTCTCCCGCAGCAGCGACAGTGGATTGATCTCCAGTGGGTGGTCCGGCCCCGGCGAGCCCACCAGTACGCAGGTGGCACCGACGCGCATTTCGTTGATCACGCGGGTGATGGCGACGCGGTCGTTCATGGCGATGACCTCGACGTCAGCCCCGCCGCCGGTAATGGCCCGCACCTGGGCCACTGCATCTTCTTTGGCGGCGTTGACGGCGTGGCTGGCACCGACCTGGAGCGCCAGGTCGAGCTTGTTCTGCAAAACGTCCACCGCCACCACGCGTGAGGCATCCCCCAGGTGTGCCCCCATCACCGCGGAGAGGCCCACCGAACCGCAGCCGTGGACGGCCACCGTCTGGCCCGGCTTGAGAGCGGCGCTGTTGAGCACCGCGCCAATACCGGTGAGGCCACCGCAACCCAGGTAACAGACCACGTCCAGTGGTGCGTCCGCACGTATTTTGATGGCCGCGTCCGCCGGTACCACCGCGTATTCCGCAAAGGACGCCTGGAAGAAGAAGTGCCCCAGCGGCTGCCCGTTCTGGCTCAGACGGTGCTGCCCGCCGGCCAATGTGCCGCCGAAACGGACGGCGCGGTAGACATCACAGATGGTGGGTTGGCCGCTGAGGCAGCGGGGGCAATGCCCGCAGGCCGCGGCTCCGGTCAGGATCACGGGGTCTCCCGGTGCCAGGTCACTGACATCGGGGCCGGTCTCCACGACGGTACCGGCGCCTTCGTGGCCCAGCACCAGCGGCACTGGGATGCCGATGTCCCTGGTAGCCGCGCCAAGGTCGGTGTGGCAAAGTCCGGCGGCGACCATTTTTACCAGCACCTCACCGCGTTCCGGTGGTGCCAGGTCGACTTCTTCCACCGTCAACGGCTGGCCTAATTCGCGCAGCAGGGCGGCTTTAATCAACATCTTTCAAATCCCCCGAATCAATTTCTTGACCAGTGCCGTTTCCTCGGCGGCGGTACCGGCGCGCCCGTCGAGCAGGGCGGCGCGCAGCTTTTCCGTGAAGTGCAGCAGTTTGGGGCCGGGCGGCACGCCGAGGGCCATCAGGGCGTGGCCGTCCAGACTTGGTTTGACATAACGATATACCTGGAGGTAATTCCGGATCCCGGTGGCGGCATCTCCAGCGGCGGCCAGCGAGGCCGCCGTCAGCGCCGTCAGGTCCAGCCCGTGGAGCAAGCGGTAGACCCGGCTCGGGGTATCACCAGCCGCGGCCAGGGCCCCCAGGTCTGATTTCACGGACTGCACATCAGCCAGTACCCGGGCGCTGCGTTTGGAGAGGCGCAGGCGCGCCCCCAGCTGCGTAGTTTCCGGCAGGTCATAGGCCAATAGCGCGAGGTACAGTTCGAACGACGGTGTTTTTGGGACGCAGGCGTCCCGCGCGGCGCGGAAGCGCGGCTCCAGCACCTCACTGGAACCCAGCCTGGGGTGCAGGGACGGTAACACCCCCAGCGCCGCCGCCCCGGCCAGCGTCTTTTCCGGTGCCGTCTCCGCGAAGACGCATTCCAGTTCGTAGCGGATGCGTTCCGGACTGACGGTGGCCAGCATCGGCAGGTCATCGTGGAGACGGGCCAGCGTCTCCGGGGCCAGTTTGAAATCAAGGCGCTCCCGGTAACGCACCGCGCGCCAGATGCGGGTGGCGTCATCAACAAAGCTCTTTTCGTGCAGCAGCCGGATCACGCCGGCATTTATGTCCGCGCGCCCGTTGTAGAGATCGGTGACCTCACCGAAATCCGGCGCCATCAGGGAAACGGCGATGGCATTGATCGTGAAGTCACGTCGTTTGAGGTCACTGGCCAGGGTGCCGGGCCGCACGTCGGGCAGGGCGCCAGGGTGGGCGTAGGTCTCGTCACGCTGCGCCGTCAGGTCAACACTGAAGTTCGCGTAGCTGATCTTGGCGGTACCGAAACGCCGGTGTACCCGTAACTTGCCCGGCTGCGAATTCACCAGGGCACCGGCCAGGCTGATGGCGTCACCGTCCAGCAGCAGGTCGATGTCCCGGCTACCCTGACCCAGCAAAAGGTCCCGCACCGTGCCGCCCACCAGGTAGAGACGCGCCCCCTGGCTCGCCGCCGCGGCGGCGGCGCCCGCCAGGAACCTGACGATGTCCGGCGGCAGTAGGGAATTGATCGCGACGCTGAGGCTGTTTTCCATAACGCAGCCAGTATAGCACAGGCCGTTCAAAACGAGGTTTGGCAAAGGGGATCGTATCTTGATATACTGAGGCAATCTTATGACAGCCACGAACAATATCATCTCCGCCGTGCGCCGTGAAGCGCGCTGCGTACTCACCGAAACCGAGGCCAAGGCACTGCTCGGCGGCGTCGGAATACCGGTCAACCGCACTGGTTTTGCGGACGGCCGTGAAGCGGTGGTGGCATTGGCAGGTGAAATCGGCTACCCGGTGGCGCTGAAGATCGATTCCCCGGACATCCTGCACAAGAGTGATGTCGGCGGGGTGGCCCTGAACCTGAATTCGGCGGCGGCGGTGGCCGAAGCGCACGACGCCATGCTGGCGCGCCTCGCCAGGGAACTACCACAGGCGGACCTGCGTGGTTGCACCGTGCAGGCCCAGGCGGAGCCAGGAGTGGAACTGATCGTCGGCATGACCAAGGACGCCCAGTTCGGACCGGTGATCATGTTCGGCCTCGGCGGTATCTTCGTTGAGGCGCTGGAAGATGTCTCCCTGCGCCTGGTGCCG
>CAZPSW010000027.1:6034-9694 GCA_964589255.1 uncultured Dehalococcoidales bacterium | reverse complement strand
TCACCCGTGGTGACGCCCGCGAGATGATCTCGGAGATCAAGGGCCAAAAGCTGCTCCACGGCTTTCGCGGCAGCCCGCCGGTTGACACACGAGCGCTGGAGAACATTTTACTGAAACTTTCGGCCTTCGTGGCGGCGCACCCCGAGGTCAATCAGATAGACCTGAACCCGGTCTTCGCTTACGAGCACGGCGCGGTGGCGGTGGACGCCCGAGTGATCTTGGAAGACACCGCCCGGTGAATCTGCGAGACATGCTGGCGCGGCGGGCCGCGGGCCACGGCCAGCGGGCGGCCTTTTCTTTTGGCCGGCGGACCTGGACTTATCTTGAATTGGAAGAGGGCTCGAACCGCGTCGCCAATGCCCTGAAGGGCCTGGGCGTAACCCGGGGGGACCGCGTCGCCCTGGCGCTGACCAACACCCCGGAATTCGTCTTCGCCTACCTCGGCACGGTGAAGCTGGGGGCCGCCGCGGTATTACTGGACACCAAGTTCAAATACCCGGAAATATCGACGCTATTGAAGCATGCCCGCCCCAAGGTGCTCTTCGCGGAGAACCCGTCCCTGGGTATGGTGGCGCCGCACCGTGACCGCTTCGCACCGATGCTGGTGGTGGCTTGCGGGGACGATGCGCCCCGGGACGGCATCAGCTACGAGAGCCTGATCGCGAAGGCGTCGGCAGCGCCAATAAAAACGACACTGGCGGCGGCGGACATCGCGGACATCCACTACACCTCCGGCCCCGCCTTCCGCCCCATGGGGGTGATGCTCTCCCACCGCGCCGTGATACAGGCGATAAAGAACTCGGCGCAGGGTTTTCACCTCACGCCGGACGACGTGATGGTGCTCTTCGCGCTGCCGCTGCACCACATTTACGGTCTCACCATTCACCTGCTGACCGCCTTCTGGGGCGGCGCCAGGATCGTCATCCAGCAGGGGCTTTCGCTCTCCAGCCTCTGGGAGACGATCGAGCACGAGCGGGTGACCATATTCCTCTGCGTGCCCTATATCTTCGCGCTGGCGGCGGGCACCGGGGAAAAGGACGGAGTCAAGGAGCGCGACCTGAGTTCACTGCGTCTATGCGTTTCCGGCGGCGCCTCATTGCCGGACAGCGTCAAGCACCAGTTCGAGACGCTCTTCGGGCACGAATTGCAACAGCTCTACGGCCTTACCGAATCGACAGCGCATCTAACTCTCTCACCGCCGGACGGCAGCGGTACCACCGGCTCGGCGGGGCGCGTGCTCCAGGGCTGGCAGGTCAAGGTGATCGACGGGGCGGGCGGGGAACGGGCCACCGGCGAGACTGGTGAATTCATCATCCGCGGCCCCATCATGGACGGTTATTACAAGGACCCGGAATCCACCGCGGCGGTGATACGGGACGGCTGGCTCCATACCGGGGACATCGGCTATCTGAATGACGCCGGCGAGGTCTTCATCCTCGGTATCTCCAAGGATATCTTCATCGTCAAGGGTCAGAACGTCTGCCCCGAAGACATCGAGGCGGTGCTGGAGACCTACCCCAACATCTCCGAGGCGGCCACCTACAGTGTGCCCGACGAGATACGCGGTGAGCGGGTACAGGCACTCGTGACGCTGCAAAACGCGAGTAAGGTCACCGAAGCGGAGCTTTTGCAGCACTGCCGCAAGTACCTGGCGAACTACAAGGTGCCCAAGAGCATCGGTGTGATCGCCTTCTTGCCGCGTGACTCAGACGGCAACATCAACCGCGAATCCCTGCGCCACCTTTAGTCTTGAAACACGCGCCCTTTTATGCTATAAAGACGGCAGGCACGCAGGAGGCCACGCATGAGTAACCGGCGCGAATGGTTGATGGGAAACATTGAACCCTTGCTGCTTTACATGATTACCGAGACGCCGATGTACGGCTACCAGATCATAAAGGAACTGGAGACGCGCAGCCGCGGCTACTTCAAGTTCAAAGAGGGCACCCTCTACCCGGTACTGCACCGCCTTGCCGACGAAGGTCTGGTCTCCGCGGCCTGGATGTCACTGGACAGAGGGCGCCAGCGCAAATACTACAGCATCACCCCCAGGGGCACCGAGGCCCTGGCGGACAAACGCGCTGAGTGGCGCGAACTGCTCAATGCGGTGGCGGCGATCACGCACCGCCCGACCGCGGTTTAGGCTCGCCGCCACGATGGTCCCCGCACTCGCCGAATACCTCTACCGTGTCAGGCTGGACCTCCACCTGGATCAAGACGAAGAATCCGAGATTCTGCGTGAGTTGACGACTCATTTTGAGGAACGGGTGGACGAATTATGCCAGAGCGGCCTCAGCAAGGAGGAGGCGGCCCGGGACTGCCTGCAAAAGATGGGCCCGGCGCGCCTCTTCGCCCACGAATTTTACGAGGCCCACAGCCGCGCTAACTGGAACCAGACCGCACTGGCGGCGATGCCGCACCTGCTCTTCGGCGCCATCTTCGCGCTCAACTGGTGGCAGGCCGTCTGGACGGTGCTGCTGACGATCACGCTGGTGGTCTCAGTGGTGGTTTACGGCTGGTACCGCGTCAAGCCGCGCTGGCTCTTCCCCTGGCTCGGTTATTCCCTGATGCCGGTTATCACCGCCAGCTTGATGCTGCTCTGGCTACCGGCCAGCCTCGCCTGGGTGGCCTGGCCGTTCTACATCCTGCTCTTCTGCCTGCTGGTACGCTACTTCTACCACCGCGCACGCAACCGGGACTGGCTCTACGCTTCGCTGATGCTCTTCCCGGTGCCCACCGTGCTCGGCTGGTTCATGGTGCTGGTTGACGGCGGCATTTTCCCGGAATACAGCTTTGACCGCCTGAACAGTTACGCCCCCTGGATCGGGCTCAGTTTCCTCGCCTTCGGGGCGGTGGTGATGCTCTTCATGCGGCTCAGGCGGCGCTGGCTCAAGGGGGTGGTACTGTTGGTCAGCGGCATCATCTCCCTGGCCATGGTGGCGCATTATGCCCGCGGGCGACTGGACCTGCCCGCCTTCCTCATGCTCAGCTTCGTGATGCTGGTGCTCTTCGTGCTGCCGGCGTTGCTGGAACGTAAGGTCTGGTACCGCCGCTAGCTGTCTTTCGGAGCACCGTGCCGGTGTCCGATGACTACCGCCACCGCGTATTCCCGGGTATGGGACAGGCTGACCGCTAAGTCCGCCAGGCCGATCTGCCGCGCCCGTGCCAGCGCCCGGCCGTGGAGCCGCAGGCACGGTTGGCCGGAATCATCGCTTAAGACCTCGATGTCCCGCCAGGGAATGTCCCAGATGCCGCGCCCCAGCGCTTTCATGGCGGCCTCTTTGGCGGCGAAACGCGCCGCCAAAGAGGGGAAGCGGCCCGCGCAGGCGGCCAGTTCCGCGTCTGTGTAGACGCGCTTCAGGAAACGCTCACCGGAGCGCCCACAGGCCTCCGCGATACGTGATATCTCAATGATGTCGGTACCCAGGTAGTACATCGGTGGCCACTCCCTTTCCGCCGCGCATTATAGCGCAACCCGCGCTGCGCTTGCTATTATGTCAGGATGAAACCCGTGAAACCGCCCGTAAAAATGCTGGTCACGGACATCGACGGCACTCTGGTTGGTGCCGACGGCGTGGTCTCCCGCACCAACCGGGACGCCATCGCTGCGGCCACTGCCCAGGGCGTCCGGGTGGTGCCTTCCACCGGGCGCGTGCTGAC
>CAZPSW010000027.1:1199-6024 GCA_964589255.1 uncultured Dehalococcoidales bacterium | reverse complement strand
CTGCGACGGCGCACTGGTGCGTCACCCCCGTACCGGGCACAACCTGGTGATTTCACCCCTAGCGCCGGACCTGCTGGCGGAGGCGGTCAGCTTTTGCCGTGCGCGCGGCCTCTTCCTGGAATTCTTTTCCGCCACCGATTATTTCGTCGAGGTGGTGACCGACTACCTGCGCCTGCGGCGCTTCTTCGGTCTAGAATACCGTTTGGTGGACTTCGATAAATTTCCGCAAGCCGCGGAAATCATCAAGGGCGGGCTGATACGGGATTCCGCCACCGCCGACGCGGTGAATGAATTCGTGACGCACTTCGCCCCGCGGTTCGGTTTTTCCTACGCGGGTACACCGGCCTTCCCCGGTATTGAATTTGTTAACGTGGTCGCCAAAGGCGTTTCCAAGGGTAGTGCCCTGCGGACACTCGCGGCCCACCTGAAGGTGCCGCTGGACGCCGTCTGTGCCGTCGGTGACGCCGGCAACGACCTGCCCGTCTTTGAAGTCTCCGGGGTTTCGGTGGCGATGGGTAATGCCACCCCCGAGGTACGGCGCATGGCCGATCACGTCACCGCGCCGGTGACCGAGGATGGCCTGGCGCAAGCGATACGCCGTTACGTGCTGGGACCTTAACCGAGGTAGAGTTTCAACGTTTCCGCGAGTTCCGGCGTGACGCCGCTGACGGCGGCGATCTGCGCCTTGTCCGCCTCCCTGATGCCGTTCACAGAACCGAAGGTGCGCAGCAGCGCCCGTTTACGCGCCGGGCCGATGCCGGGCACCCCGTCCAGTTCGGACTTGAAGCTGCGCTTTTTGTGCAGGTTGTGGTGGTAGCTGACGGCGAAACGGTGGGCCTCGTCGCGGACCTGTTGCAGCAGTTTCAGCCCCGGGGCGCGCCGTGAGAGGCGTACCGGCTGCCTGCGCCCCGGCACGAAGACCTCTTCGTCGTGTTTCGCCAGGCTGAGGAGCGGCACCACCGCGCCCAGTTCGTCGAACACCCCCTTGACGGCGCTCAACTGCCCCTTGCCGCCGTCCACCAGTACCAGGCCCGGCCGCGGCCACTGGGCATCCTCCCGGCGGGCGCGCTTGAAACGGCGGCGCATCACCTCCCGCAGCATCGCGTAATCATCCGCCTGGGGCACCGTCTTGATGCGGAAGCGGCGGTAGGCGGCGGTCTTGGGACGCCCCTGTTCGAAGACGACCATGCTGCCCACCGCGGAGGTGCCCTGGATGTTGGAAATGTCATAACCCTCAATGCGGCGCGGCAGTCCTGGCAGGCCGAATACCGTCTGCAACTCCTCTAGCGCCCCGTCGAGGGCCCTGGGGGCCAGCAGTTCGCGCAGGCGCAGCCGCTCCCGGCTCTGCTCCGCATTGGCCAGCACCATCTCTATGAGGCGCCGCTTGTGGCCCCGCCGCGGCACCTCTATTTTTACGGCGGCACCGCGTTTATTGCCCAGCCATTCCCGGATCACCCCGACCTCGTCGATCTGGTGCTGCAGCAGTATCAGGCGCGGCACGTTGGGCGAGGAGGCGTAAAACTGCTTCACGAAACCGGTCAGTACCGCCTGCGGTGTTTCGTCGGCGATGCCCTGGAGGACGAAAGTGTCACGCCCCACCAGGCGGCTGGCACGGATGAAGAATATCTCCACGTGGGCGCGGTCCCCGTCGCTGAGAAAGGCGATCGCGTCCTGTTCGCCGCGCACCATGGTGGCCAGGCGCTGCGCCTCGATGATCTCCCGGATGGCGCTGATCTGGTCCCGCAGCTGCCCCGCGGTCTCAAATTCCAGCCGTTCCGAGGCGCGCCGCATGCGTTTTTCCAGCTCCCGCAACACGTCCCCCTGCCGTCCTTCTAGAAAACCGATGACTTCCCGCACTACCACCATGTACTCGCTGCGGCTGACCTCCCCGGAACAGGGGGCCAGGCACTTGCCCAGGTGGTGCCAGAGGCAGGGGCGGGGGTAGCGCCGGTCCATCGGCTTGGTGCAGTGGCGTAGCGGGAAGACCTGCTTGATGGTGCGCAGCGTCTGCTTCACCGCGCGGGCGCTGGAGAAGGGGCCAAAGTAATGGCCGCCGTCGTCCTCCATGCGGCGCGTGCTGTAGAGGCGGGGGTAGCCATCCTTCAGGTCGACCTTGATGTAGGGGAAGGTCTTGTCGTCCTTGAGGCGCACATTGAAGTGCGGGCGGTGGTACTTTATGAGGCTCAGTTCCAGCAGCAGCGCGCGTTCCTCGGAATCCGCCACCAGGTAATCCAGGGTAGCGATCTCTTTGACCAGCCGCTGCGTTTTCGAATCGAAGCGTTCCGGAGACTGGAAATAGGAATGCACGCGCTGGCGCAAGCTGAGGGCCTTGCCCACGTAGATGACGCTGCCGCGGGCGTTCTTCATGAGGTAGACGCCGGGCTTGGCGGGCAGGCGTTTGACCTGTTCCAATAAGGCTGATTTTGTGGCTGTGATCACTCCATAACTTTAACATAACGGAAGCTATTTATTAAATACATGCCCAAAATACTTTACATATGGTCTTTATTATGGTAAAAAGTTATGGTAAACTACAGGTGTCAGGACAGGGATGAGGCAGATGAGAGAAGACATCGAGAGCTTCCTGAGTTACCTGCAAATTGAAAAGGGCTTTTCGGAAAACACCATCGCCGCCTACAAGAACGATCTGAACCAGATGGCGGACTGGGCCGAAGAAGACGCGCGGCGGCGTAATACGGTGGCCGCGTGGACGGACTATAACCGTCAGAGTATGCTCAGCTACATGCTCTGGCTCAAGGGCCGCAACTACGCGACGACGACGCTGGCACGCAAAGTGGCGGCGGCCAAGTCGTTCTTTGATTTCATGCTTGACGAGGGCCGCGTCACACGTGATCCCACCGACGATTTACCGGCGCCGAAGATCGGACGGTCACTGCCCAAATCGATCAGCAGCGCCCAGGCGCTGCAATTACTGGAGCAGCCCTACAAGCTATC
Organism: uncultured Dehalococcoidales bacterium; assembly: GCA_964589255.1. Taxonomy (GTDB): domain Bacteria; phylum Chloroflexota; class Dehalococcoidia; order Dehalococcoidales; family SURF-40; genus CAZPSW01. The sequence continues at coordinate 3,069 of CAZPSW010000027.1, read as the reverse complement.
CAGCCTGGAGGCCCACCGTGACCGCGCCATGCTGCAACTGCTCTACGCCACCGGCATGCGCGTCAGTGAGCTGATCGCGCTGAACATGGGGGACGTTGACCTCACCGCTGGTTCCGTACGCTGCCTGGGCAAAGGGCGCAAGGAACGCCTGATACCGATCCACCATAAAGCCTCCCTGGCGACGCAGGAATACATCAAGCAGACCAGGCCCAAGATGGCCCATGACGGGGACAACAAGGCGCTCTTCCTAAACCGCCGCGGTGAGCGGCTGACGCGCCAGGGGTTCTGGCAGAAGATTAAGGAATACGCCAAGTCCGCCAAGCTGGATACCACCATCACGCCGCACACCCTGCGCCACAGCTTCGCCACCCATATGCTTTCCGGCGGCGCGGACCTACGTTCGGTGCAGGAACTGTTGGGCCACGCCAATATATCCACCACCCAAGTCTATACCCACCTCACCAGTGACCACGTGCGCCGCACCTATCAGAAGTCCCACCCGAGGGCGAAATAGGGCGCCAGCCGTGCCTGCAAGTTTAGCGGAAATTGTATTATTTTTTTGGGCCATACCAGGCCACAATTGCTGCGACGCTTTCGCATCTCAGCTTTGGGCATCTGGCGCAGCACGCCGCAAATGGGGTATAATCGGATGGTTATCGCGGGTGGGAGGTAATGCATGGCGGGTAAATCACGTTCCGCAAAGAGCCGTTCAACGCGTTCCAGGCAGACTCGTGCGCCGCGTCAGGCGTTTTCCAGCTCCGATGGCGCAGCCGTCGCCCCGGTACCACCGGTAGCCGCCGCGCCGCCGACGCTGCGGCGCAACCGTGGTGTCGATATCAGCATGGGTCTGGCCCAGGCCACTGAGGCCCGTTACCCCTATGTCACCGGTGAACTGCGGCAGGTCGGTATCTTCGCCGCGGCCATCTTGGTGCTGCTACTGATCCTCTTCTTCGTCCTGACCTAGTCCGTCATGGATTTCAGCGCCGCGAGGGAGAAGTTGCTACGGCTGCTCGGTACCGAGGTCAGCGACGAAAACGTCCTTCAGGCGATGTCCAGCGTACCCCGCGAACTCTTTGTGCCATTGGAACTCCAGCACGCCGCCTACGAAGACCGTTCGTTACCCATCGGCCAGGGACAGACCGTGTCCCAACCCTATATCGTGGCCCTGATGACACAGGCGCTGGGTCTGACCAGGGTGGAACGGGTACTGGAAATCGGCACCGGGTTCAGCTACCAGACGGCGGTACTGGCGGAACTGGCCGCCGGCGTCATCAGCGTGGAGAGGCTGGCGCCGTTGCGCACCGCGGCCACCACCCGGTTGGACGGGCTGGGTTACCGCAACGTACATTTGGTGGCGGCGTTACCGGACACCATCGGCTGGCCGCCGGAGTCGCCTTATGACGCCATCATCACCAGGGCCGGCGGCGGCGAGCGGAGCCGGAAGTGGTATATTTAGGTGGCTGCGCCTTCGTGCCATTGATCGGGCCGCAGGCGTGACCTGAATAAAAGGCCCGGAATGCACCGGGAAGAAAACACCGGGGGAGAATACAAATGGACCTCTTTACCGCCATCGAGACACGGCGTAGCATCCGGCGTTTCCAATCACGACCGGTGGCCACCGAGATGCAGAGCCAGATACTTGAAGCGGCGCGCCGCGCCCCGTCCTGGGCCAATGCCCAGACCGCCCGCTACGTGATGGTCACCGACGCGGCGCTGAAAGAAACCCTGGCGGAAACCATGCCTGAGACAAATCCTGGGCGGGCCGCGATGACCCAGGCGCCGCTGGTGGTGGTGGGCTGCGCCGAAATGGGCCGGGCGGGCTACCGGCGCGGTGAAATCCTCACCGACAAGGGGGACTGGTACATGTTCG
>CAZPSW010000027.1:0-1189 GCA_964589255.1 uncultured Dehalococcoidales bacterium | reverse complement strand
CGACCTGGGTATCGCGATGCAGAACATGACGCTGGCGGCTACCGCCGTCGGCCTGGGCACGCTTTACGTGGGACTTTTCGACTCTGGCCGCGCCGCGGAAGTACTCGACGTGCCGGCGGGCGTCAGCACGGTGGCGCTCTTGGTGGTGGGCTATGCGGACCAGGAATCGGTGGAGAAGCCGCGTTTACCGCTCGATGAAATCGCTTTCTACAATGGTTACGGGCGCCGTGCCTTAAGTCCCGATGAATAGCGGTGTCACGAAGGCCTCTACCAGGGCCGCCGGCAGCAGCAGACATACCGCCAGGCCCAACAGTTTGGCGTATTTCACGAAGCTGGGAAAGATACCGGCGCGCGTTTCCGGACGGATCAGACCCTTTAGCAGCACCGCGGCGAAGCTCAGCGCCGCCGCTTCGGCGAGCAAGAAGGCCGGAACCTCGATGATGCCATGCGGCAGCAACCCGGACAATGCATAGCCCAGACCATCGGTGCGCACCACCTCCCGCACCACCGCGCCGATGAGCCAGCCATTGAGGGACAGCACGAAGAGCGGCATCAGGCCGAGTAAGGGCGCCAAAGCAAAACTCATCACCAGCGTGACAGCGTTGTTCAGGAAGATCACCAGACCGAGCTGCCAGGGCGGCAGGCCCACCAGCATTTCCAGCAGTTCCGTGAGGCCGCCGAAGACACCGCCCAGGTCCCCGGTGGCGGGGGTGAACTGCCATCCCGCCGCCAGGCTCACCGCGAAGATCAGGGTGACCGCGAAAAGCCATCTTCTCATGGGGTCATGCTAGCAGGGTTGACCGCTGAAACCAAGTCCTCTGATATAATGGCCGCATGAGCCCACGTCTCTTCATGGCGATACTGAGCACCATCATCGAGGAGGGGGTGCTGGCGGCGGTAGTGCTGCTGGCTTTGCCTCTGGTTGACATAATGCTGCCGGATGGCGCCCTCGCCGGCCTGATGGTACTGCTCGGGGTGAATAACACACTCTTTTTCTGGATCGGCGGGCGCGCCCTGAAGCGCCCTTGCGTGGCGGGACTGCCGCGCATGGCGGGCACCCGGGGTAAAACGGTGGGCACCCTCTCTCCGACGGGCCTGGTGCTCATTCGCGGCGAGCTCTGGCAGGCGACCTCCAGCGGCGGCGAGATCGCGGCGCTCCATGCGCTTGACTATCGCGCACGCGTCGATG
>CAZPSW010000026.1:10879-12785 GCA_964589255.1 uncultured Dehalococcoidales bacterium | reverse complement strand
TAAGATTGAGTTCCGGGTGCCACCGGGCGCACAGGTGCTGGCCGGCATGACGGCCACTGCCGACATCGTGGTGGATGAACGCCGGGACGTGCTCATCCTGGGTGACCGCGCCATCAAGCGGGACGCTGACGGCAACACGGTGGTGCTGGTGCTGCAGGCCGATGACACCGTGGAGACGCGGGTGGTGGAACTCGGGGCCAGCAACGGCGTCGAGACGGAGATTATCAGCGGCCTCACCGAGACTGACCGGGTGGTCATCGAAATACGCATTCCGCCGGCCGCGCCGAGCTTTGGATTCGGGTCATGATCTCGATCCGGGACGTGACCAAGATCTACCGCATGGGCCAGGTTGACGTGGCGGCGCTGAATGGTGTCTCGCTGGAAATCGCGGACGGCGAAATGGTGGCTATCATCGGCGCCAGCGGCTCCGGCAAGTCAACGCTGATGAACATCATCGGGCTGCTGGATCAGCCCACCGGGGGCGAGTACCTGCTCGACGGACAAGACGTCAGCCACTATGGGGACAACCGCCTGGCGGACCTGCGCGGTAACAAGCTCGGTTTCGTTTTCCAGGAGTTTAATCTCTTGCCGCGCGCCACGGCGCAGGCGAACGTGGAATTGCCCCTGGTCTACGCCGGCGGCAAGCGCAAGCAGCGGGCGCGAGAAGCCCTGCGCAAGGTCGGCCTGGCGGAACGCGCGAAGCACAAACCAACGGAACTTTCCGGCGGCGAGCAGCAGCGCGTCGCCATCGCCCGGGCGCTGGTAAACAATCCACAGGTGATCCTGGCGGACGAACCGACGGGCAACCTCGACACCTCGGTCACCACCGAGATCATGGAGATATTCCAGGGCCTGCACCACGAAGGCATCACGGTGATACTGGTGACCCACGAGCCAGACGTGGCGCAGATGGCGCAGCGCATCATCGAACTGCGTGACGGCGAGATCGTACGTGACGTGCCAACCCCGGCGTCCCACCAAGGGGCCAGCGCATGAAATTCTTCACCTTCTGGGACATCGCGGTGCGTTCCCTCTACGCCAATAAACTGCGTTCCGCGCTGACGATGCTGGGTATCATCATCGGCATTTCTTCGGTGATCGCGATGCTGTCGCTGGGCGAGGGTTTCCAGGAAGGCATCACCGCCAGCATCAGTGACCTAGGTTCGGACTCCCTTTACATCCAGCCGAGCAATCCGGACGCGCCGGGCGGCATGATGAGCCAGGCCCTGGCGACGCCGAGCCTGACACTGGACGACGCCGAGGCCCTGAAATCGATCGTCGGCGTGGCCATGGTGGTGGCCTACAACGAAAACTTCGTTGATCTGGCCGTTGGTGACACCAGTAAAACGGTGATCATTGACGGCTCCACCGTGGGCTGGATGGAAACGCTGGGTTATGAAATTGAATACGGGCAGTTCTACACGGAACGCAACGTTTCGCGGCGGGACATGGTGATCGTACTCGGCAGCGAGGTGGCCCGGGACCTCTACGGCCTGGAGCCGGACGCGGTGGGCCAGGAACTCAAGATTCGCGGCAAGACCTTTACCGTGATCGGTGTGCTGGCTACCAAGGGCGGCACCATGATGGGCTTCAGCATGGACGGCATTGCCATCATCCCCATCACCACTTTCCAGACCAAACTATTCGCGCAGCGCACCCCGCAGGGGGAGGACGCGGTGCAAGCGATCGCGGTGCTCATGGCCACCCCGGAGGACAAGGGTTTCATCACCGCCGACATTGAGGATATCTTGCGCCGGCGACACCGCATCGAAGTTGATGAGAACGACGATTTCGGCATCGTCACCGCGGAACAGATACTGGGCATGGTGAATACCGTTACCGGGGCCATGACGGCCTTCCTGGCGCTGATCGCGTCGCCGCGCCAGCTCATCGAAGCAGAACGGGC
>CAZPSW010000026.1:0-10869 GCA_964589255.1 uncultured Dehalococcoidales bacterium | reverse complement strand
TGATCGCCGGTATTTCCCTGCTCGTCGCCGGCATCGGCATCATGAACATCATGCTGGTCACGGTCACAGAGCGTACCCGGGAGATTGGTATCCGTAAGGCCATCGGCGCCAAGCGGCGGGAGATCCTGCAGCAGTTCCTGCTGGAGGCGGGTATGCTGAGCCTGTCCGGTGGTGTTGTCGGCATCGTGCTGGGCAGCGCCACGGCCTGGGCGGTGACGCTCTTCGACCTCGGCATACCGATTGAAGTGACCTTCTCACCGGCGATCATTATCCTAGCCGCCGGGGTCTCCTTCTTCATTGGCATCGTTTCGGGAATCTATCCCGCCATGCGGGCGGCGCGTCTGAACCCCATTGACGCCCTGCGGTACGGCTAATCCCCGATCATTTAAAAAGAAAACCGCCGGTAACCGGTACCGGCGGTCTCGGACTCTTTCGTTTGGGGGCGGGTCAGGCCGGGGTTTCACCGGGATGCAGGGCCTTCCAGCGGTCCATCAGGGTGTCCCGGCTTTCCTTGCGGTCCTCATCCTCAATGCAGGCGTCCACCGGGCAGACATCCGCGCAGCGTGACGAATCAAAAGAACCGACGCATTCGGTACATTTGTCGGGTTCGACGTCGTATATCGTTTCGCCTTCGGTGATGGCCTCGTTAGGGCATTCCGTCTCGCAGGCTCCGCAACTGATACATTCTTCAGTAATCTTGTATGCCATTAGGGCATTTCCTCCTTAAGTATTGCGCACTTGTGAAACCGCTCAATCACACCGGGGCTGCCTCCTTTTGTGAGCCGGGGTCACAGATTCTTCGCTTTTTCTCGGAGCGCCCTGGCGACGCAGGGCGGCACCAGGTCAATGATTTTCCCGGAAAGCTCCGACGCTTCCTTGATCAGACTGGAACTGAGGAACTGGTATTTCAGACTGGCCATCATCGTCACCAGTTCCAGGCTGGGATCCAGGTAGCGGTTCATCATCGCCATTTCGAACTCACGCTCAAAGTCAGCACTCATGCGCAGCCCGCGCACCATGACGCTGGCGCCGCAGTCCCGCGCGAACTCAACGAAGAGTTTTTGAAAGGGTTCCACCGTCACGTTTGGCAGGCTCTCGACAGCCTCCCGCGCCATGGCGACGCGGTCGTCGATGTTAAACATCAGGTTCTTCGGTGGCTTGGCGTAGACCGCGATGATGAGCTTGTCGAATATCTTCGAGGCACGGGTGGCGATGTCCAGGTGCCCGTTGGTGATGGGGTCAAAACTGCCCGGGTAGATGGCGGTGGTCAAGCGTGGGTCTCCTTGCGGAAGAATGATATCACGCTGTCTCCGTGACGGCGCTCCTTGAACATGCTGAGTTCCGCATACGCGGGCTCCAGGGCGTAGCGGGAGAAATGAGTCACCACCACGGTGGTCTCGTCGCTGACGGCGGGCAGCCTGCCCAGCCGGTCAATTACCGCGCCGATGGTCTGGTCCGCATAAGGCGGATCGATGAGTACTAAATGGTAATCCGTATCCATTTGGGACAGCGCCCGGTTCACCTCAATACAGTGCACTTTTGCCTGTGCCGCCAGCCCGGTATGGGCCAGATTCTCTTTAATTATAGCACAACATTTAGGTTCGCGGTCGACGAAGTCCACGAAAGTGGCGCCGCGGCTCAGCGCTTCAATGCCCAGCGCGCCGCTGCCGGAGAACAGGTCCAGCACGCGCCCGCGCCCCGCCGCCAGGTGGCCCGCCGCGATGATATCAAAGATGGCGCCGCGTACCAGGTCAGTGGTGGGGCGGGTGGGTGTACCCTTCGGTACCTTGAGATGATGTCCCTTGGCTGTACCGGCGATGACGCGCATTTTATTCGTGCTCGAATAATCCTTCTGTTTCATCTTAAGGGCGGCGCCCGGGGCGCGTCAAGTGAAAGCGGAGGCGCCCTGCGGCACCTGTTTGCGTGGGGGCGTCAAACGGTGGCGCGGTGGCCTCTCGAGCTTGCCAGCGCTAATTTTTCTATGCTATACTGACTCGGGTTTTGACGCGAAAGGATAGTCGATGTTAGAGAATTACGGGTATGTCGGCTTATACCTGGCTTTCCTTATCCTTCTTGGTCTTATCATCATCCTCCTGCCGGTGGCGCTGCGTTACGTGCGCGTCGTGCCGCACCGTCCCTCGAAGGCAAAGAACGCCACCTACGAATGCGGCATGGAGACCATCGGTAAGACCTGGGTGCAATTCAACTTCCGTTACTACAACTACGCGCTGCTCTTCATCGCGCTGGACGTGATGGTGGTCTTTCTCTACCCCTGGGCGGTACAGCTGACCCAGCTCGGACCCGCCTCTCTGGCGGCGGTGGCGGTTTTCATCGGTATCCTCATGGTGGGCTACCTTTACGCCTGGAAGAAGGGGGTGTTGGAATGGCAGTAAGGCCGGATTCCTACGCCTTCGAAGACCTTGACCGCGGCGAAGGTGCCACCATAGAGGCCCTGAAAGCCGCCAGCCAGGGCGTCATCCCGGACCCGGATGCCTGGCTTAACGCCGAGGGCGACGGCAATGTCATACTGACCACCATTGACCTGGTGCTGGGTTGGGCGCGCCGCTCCTCCCTCTGGCCGTTGATGGCCTTTCCCGCCTGCTGCGCCATGGAATTCATGAGTACCTCGGCTTCACGCTGGGACATCTCCCGCTTTGGCATGGAGGTGATCCGGCCTTCTCCGCGCCAGTCTGATCTGATGATCACGGCGGGCACCATGACCTGGAAGATGGCGCCGCAGATCAAACGCCTCTACGATCAGATGGCGGAGCCGAAGTGGGTCATCGCGATGGGGGCCTGCGCCATCAGCGGTGGCACCTTCGCTTCGTCCTACGCGGTGGTGCCGGGCTACAACCACATCGTGCCGGTGGACGTTTACCTGCCGGGCTGCCCCCCGCGCCCGGAGGCCCTGCTCAACGCCATCATGATGCTGCAAAAGAAGATCGGCAAGGAACGCAACATCTCCCAGAGTGAGGCATGATTACGGCACTGACCGGCAAGGACGTCGCCGCCAGGTTGCAGCAGGAATTTCCGGACGCGGTGGTGGAGACCGGCGAGGAATGCGTGGTGGTGGACGCGGCGCGCTTCCGGGACGTGGCAGCTTATCTCAAGGGGGCCCCGGACCTCAAATTGGACTTCCTCTGCAACGAAACGGCGGTGGACTATTACGATTACTTCGAGGTGGTCTGCTGCCTGCTCTCGATGGCCACCAAGCGCAGCTTCATGCTGAAGACCCGGGTTTACGACCGGGAAAATCCCGTCCTGCCCTCGCTCTACCCGGTGTGGCAGGGAGCGGATTTCCAGGAGCGCGAGATATACGACCTCTTCGGTATCAACTTCGAGGGGCATCCGGACCTGCGCCGCATCTTCCTCTGGGAAGGTTTCCCTGGTTATCCCCTGCGTAAGGATTATTTATAGCACGCCACCGGCATATCCGGGAATGACGACCTATGACGATTAAAACAGAACCATTCGTACTGAACTTCGGGCCGCAGCACCCCTCCACTCACGGTGTCTACCGCATGCGGGTGACCCTGGACGGCGAAGTGGTGCTGAACTTGCAGCCCATCTTCGGCTATTTGCACCGCGGTGTGGAAAAGCTGGCCGAGGGACGCAGTTACACCCAGATCATCCCCGTCACCGACCGCCTGGATTACACAGCCGCGATGAGCAATAACCTGGCCTACTGCATGGCGGTGGAGGACCTCTGCGCCGTCGAGGTGCCGGAGCGCGCCCAGTACCTGCGCGTGATCATGGCGGAGATGCAGCGCATCGCGGCGCACTGCCTGGCGGTGGGCGCCTTCGCCAATGACGCGGGTACCTTCTTCACCGCTTTCCTCTACCTCTGGCGGGAGCGCGAAAAGATCGCCGACCTCTTCGAGATGGTCTGCGGCCAGCGCCTAACCTACAACTACATGCGCGTCGGCGGTGTCAGCCATGACGTACCGGAACCCTTCCTCACCGCGCTGCCGGAATTCATCCGGGTGATGCGCCGTCGCCTAGATGAAGAGGACGAACTGTTACAGGCGAACGAGATTCTGCTGGCCCGCGCCAAGGGGGTGGGCATCCTGACCGCGGAGCAGGCGCTCAACGCTTCCGTTAGCGGGCCCTGCCTGCGCGCCAGCGGCGTTGACTGGGACCTGCGCCGGGACGCCCCGTACCTGTTCTATGACCGCATGCAGTTCGAAGTGCCGCTGGGGGGCGCCGGGGACTGCTATGACCGCTACCGTGTACGCATCGAGGAGATGCGCCAGAGCCTGAACATCATCGAGCAGGCGCTGGCACAACTGCCGGACGGCGGGGTGCGTAACCCGGACGTGGCGCCCGTATTCTACGCCCCGGTGGGCGAGACCTATACCCGCATCGAGTCCCCCAAGGGCGAATACGGTTATTACATTGTCTCCGACGGCGGGGTGTCTCCGTACCGTCTGCACATCCGCCCGCCGACGCTGATCAACCTGACGGCACTGAATGACATGGTGCGCGGCTGGAAGATCGCGGACGCGATCCTGATATTCGGCAGCATTGATATTTGTTTGGGAGAGGTTGACCGCTAATGACGCTTCCGGCTGATTGGCCCGGCGGTTTCTGGCTGCACTTCGTGCTGCTGGCCGTGATCCTGGTAAGCTTCAGCTTCCTCATCGCGATGGCGGTGATCTACTACGAGCGCCGTCTGCTGGGATTCTTCCAGGTGCGCCCCGGCCCCAACCGTACCGGCCCCTTCGGGCTGCTGCAACCGGTGGCGGACGCCCTCAAAGCGCTGACCAAGGAAGTCATCACTCCGGACGCGGTGGACAAGGCGGTGTACTGGATCGCGCCGGTGGTGGCGCTGGTGCCCACCATGATGATCTTCGCGGTGATACCACTACAGGACGGGCTGGCAATGGCGGACCTCAACGTCGGCATTCTCTACGTGGTGGCGGTGGGCTCGGTGAGCCTGATCGGCATCATCATGGCCGGCTGGTCCTCGAATAACAAGTACTCCATGGTGGCCGCGATGCGTTCCGTGGCCCAGGTGGTGAGCTACGAAATACCGTTGGGGTTGGCCATACTCAGCGTGGTGCTGATGGCCGGGTCATTGCAGCTTTCCGAGATCGTGGCGGCACAGAATAACCTCTGGTTCATCTTCCTGCAACCGCTGGGCTTTCTCGTTTTCTATCTGGCCTCCTCGGCAGAGATCAACCGCACCCCCTTCGACCTGCTGGAAGCGGAGTCTGAGATCGTGGCCGGTTTCAACATCGAGTATTCCGGCATGAAGTTCGCCGCCTTCTACCTCACCGAATACCTTGAAGCGCTGGCCATGAGCGCCATCGTGGCGACATTATTCCTCGGCGGCTGGATGTCACCCTTCCCGGAGACGTTCATACCGGGCCTGGTCTGGTTCCTGGCCAAGATATTCGCCGTCTTCGGGCTGATCGTCTGGATACGCGCCACCATGCCGCGCCTGCGGGTGGACCAGGTGATGGCCTTCGCCTGGAAATTCCTGCTGCCGGTGTCCCTGATCAATGTTTTCATCACGGCGCTGGAAAAACTATTCCTGCCGGGGCTGCCGTGGTGGCTGTTCTTTATTAATCTCGCCGTCGCCGGCTTGTTGATACTCGTCTGGTCCAAGTTATTCCGGGTTGGAGGCGGCCGTGTTGAAGTTTGAACACTACGGTTCCGGCCTGGCCAAGGGGATGCGCATCACCCTGAAGAACCTCCTCCGGGGGCCGATCACGACGCAGTACCCGGAGCAGAAACTGAACACCTCGCAGCGCATCCGCGGGACGGAGCTGATCTGGGACCCGGAACGCTGCTCCGGCTGCGCCAGCTGCGCCAAGAGCTGCCACCAGGGGACGATCCGCATCGTCACTTCCGGCGAGGGCCGCGTCCAGGCTCCGTGCAGCATTGCCTGTCCGGCGCACATTGACATCCCGCGCTATTTGCGTTTCGCCGGTGAGGGCCGTCCCGCCGAGGCAGTGGCGGTAATCCGCGAAAAGGTGCCCTTCCCGGCGGCGCTGGGACGCATCTGTATCCACCCCTGCGAGGGCAAGTGCCAGCGCACCCAGATGGACAACCCGCTGGCGATCAAATCAATCAAGCGCTACAGCGCGGACTATGACACCACGGAACTCTGGCGCCGCGGCGGCTTCAAGCTGGTGGCCAGCGGCAAGAAGGTGGCCGTAGTCGGTGCCGGGCCGGGCGGTCTTACCGCCGCTTATTATCTGGCCAAGAAGGGCCACCAGGTGACAGTCTTCGAGGCGCTGCCCAGGGCGGGCGGCATGATGCTGGTGGGGATACCGGATTACCGGCTGCCGGGGGACGTACTCCAGGCGGAAGTTGACGAAATTACCAAAGTCGGAGTTGACATAAAGTATAACACCAGGATCGAGGATCTGGCGCCGCTGCAAAAGAAATACGATGCCATATTCCTCGCGGTAGGGGCCCACGACGGCATGAAGATGGGCGTTGACGGGGAGGATGGTCCCGGCGTCATTGACTGCGCCACCTTCCTGCGCCGCGTCAACCTCGGTGAGAAGGTCAACCTCGGCGCGCGGGTGGCCGTGATTGGCGGCGGTAACGCCGCCGTCGACGCCGCGCGAACGGCGCTGCGTACCGGCGCCAAACGGGTGACCATGGTCTACCGGCGCACCCGTGCCGAAATGCCCGCCGATGAAGAAGAGATAGAGGCCACCATTGACGAAGGCATCGAGATCTTTTACCTCGGCGCGCCGTCACGGATCATGGCCCACGGCAGTGAAGTGAATCTGGAATGCATCCGCATGCAGCTCGGCGAACCGGACGAATCCGGCCGCCGCCGCCCGGAACCGATCAAGAACAGTGAATACGTTGAGACCTATGACACCGTGATCGCTTCGATCGGCCAGCGCCCACAGGTGCCCGAAGGTTTCGGCGTCAAGGTGGGCCGTGGCAACGTCATTGAGGCGGATCGCGAAACGCTGGCCACCGAGATTCCGGGCGTCTACGCCGGTGGGGATTGTCAGACCGGCGCGGCTTCGGTGATCGAGGCCATCGCCGCGGGCCGGGTGGCCGCCACCGGGATCGATAAATACCTTGGTGGGGACGGTCAGATCGAGGAAGTACTGGCCCCAGACCAGGACCGGGACGCACCCATGACACTGGCCACTCCGGAGGACCGCGTGGTGCCGCCGGAGATGGAAGTTACGGCGCGCATCGGCAATTTCGACGAGGTCGAGTTCAAGCTTTCCAAAACCACCGGGGAATGCGAGGCCCAGCGCTGCTTGATGTGTGACCTGATGTATGACGTTGAGAAATTCGAGGTGGACACCGGTCACTGTATTTTCTGCGGCCTCTGTGTTGAAGCCTGCCCCCGTAACGCGTTGCACCTGGATTACAACTACGAACATGCCTTCTACCAGCGCGGGGAGATGCTGCTCTCCAAAGAGGACCTGCAAATCAACCCGGAGAAGCAGCCCTCCGCCTACGCCCGCCCCGAACTTGAGGCAGCATTACCGCGGCAGAGCCTGCTGATTGACGGTGAACTGAAACGGCCCAAGGTGAAACGCTGATGGGAATCGAAATCGCCTTCTGGATACTCGCCGGCACCAGCGTCATTGGAGCGTTGCTGGTAGTGGTACAGCGTAACGTCTTTCGTACCGCGCTGGCGCTGGTGCTCTGCTTCCTGGCGGTGGCCGGACTCTTCGTGACGCTGTCCGCGGACTTCCTGGCGGCGATACAGGTGCTGGTCTACGTGGGCGCGGTGGCGATATTGATTATCCTTGGTGTGATGCTGACGCGGGACTCGGAAAAAGGCAGCCCCCCGCACCGCTTTGGTTTCCCCATCTTTGTGAGCACGGTGATTTTACTGGCGCTGATGATATATGTTGTCACCGCCACGCCGTGGGCCACCGGCGGTGATCCGGTGCTCAAACCTACCGTCGAGGCCCTGGGCCTGGTGTTATTCAGCAGCCAGAGTTACCTGTTTGTGGTCGAGATCGCGCCGGTGCTGCTACTGGCGGCGGTGATCGGCGCCATCGTGCTGGTGAGGGAGAAGTAGCGTGGTGGGACTGGAACACTACCTGGTATTATCAGCGCTGCTCTTCGCGATCGGCCTCTACGGGGCGCTCGCGCGTCGTAATGCGGTGGTGGTGCTGATGTGCGTCGAGATCATGCTCAACGCGGTCAACGTGGCGCTGGTGGCCTTCTCCGCTTACATTCCCGGTGCGGCGCTGACGGGCCAGGTCTTCGCCATTTTCGTGATGGTGGTGGCCGCGGCGGAAGCGGCGGTGGCGCTGGCAATCATTATTACCATCTACCGTAACCGTGATTCTATCGATGTCACTAACGTTAATTTGATGAAGTGGTAAAAGCAATGTGGGTTGAGATAAAACAAGCCGACAACCTGTTGCTCGCCGAGATGTGGGTGGAACTCCTCCAGGGGGAGGGCATCCCGACGTTGCTGGTACCCGCCGGGGGCGGCGCGCCGGTGCGCGAACTGACCCGTTACCAGGTGATGGTGCCTTCGGACAAGGTCCACGTGGCCGAGGAGGTACTGAGGAAGATATAGCATGGGTACTATTTACTGGTTCATCTTTCTGATTCCCTACATATCGTTCCTGATCATCGCTTTCGTGATCCGGCCGTTTTTCCGTGACCACCCGAAGTGGAGCGGCTACCTCACCATCACCGCGGTCAGCGCCTCATTGTTGATATCAATCGTGGCGCTGGTGCGCGTCATCAGCGCGGAGCACCTCGTGCTGGTGCCGCCGGACATCCCCTGGGCCGTCATCGGCAACCTCAACATCAGCCTGGGGTTGATGATCGACCCCCTCACCGTGACGATGCTGATCGTGGTCAACGTGGTCAGCCTGATGGTGCAGATTTATTCCCAGGGTTACATGGCCGGGGACACCGGCTACCACCGCTATTACGCCGCCATGAGCCTCTTCACCGGCTCCATGCTGGGGCTGTTGGTGGCGGACAGCCTACTGTTGATGTTCGTCTTCTGGGAGATGGTCGGCCTCTGTTCGTATTTATTGATCGGTTTCTGGTTCCACAAACCGTCGGCGCGCAATGCCGCCGTCAAGGCCTTCACCGTGACCCGCATCGGGGACTTCGGTTTCCTGGCGGCGATCCTGGTGATCTACACGAAGGCTAAAACCCTCGACATCGCCACGCTGTACGATATGGCCCAGTCCGGCGAATTGCTGGTGGCCCTGGGTGCCGGTGCCCTGACCTGGGCGGCGATCGGTATCTTCAGCGGCGCGGTGGGCAAGAGCGCCCAGTTCCCGCTGCACACCTGGCTGCCGGACGCCATGGAGGGACCAACCCCGGTCAGCGCGCTGATCCACGCGGCCACCATGGTGGCCGCCGGCGTCTTCCTGGTGGCGCGCATGTTCCCCGTTTTTGCCGCCACGCCACCGCTGGTGGGTGACCTGCCGGGGGCGTTATTCATCGTCGGATTGATCGGTGCCATCACCGCCATTTTCGCCGCCAGTATGGGCCTGGTGGCCAATGACATTAAGCGCGTACTGGCCTATTCCACCGTCAGCCAGTTGGGTTACATGATGCTCGGTATCGCCGTCGGCGGGCCGATGGTGGGCATGTTCCACCTCTTCACTCACGCCTTCTTCAAGGCGCTGCTATTCCTTGGTTCCGGCAGTGTGAACCACACCAGCGGCACCTTCGACATGCGCCTCATGGGGGGCCTGAGGAAGGCGATGCCCTGGACCTACGCCACCTTTTTGATTGCCTCTTTGAGCTTGGCCGGTATCTGGCCGCTGGCCGGTTTCTGGTCCAAGGACGGCATTCTCATCGCCGCGGAGCACAACCCCGGTTTCTTCACGCTGGCGATGATCACCGTCTTTATGACCGCCTTCTACATGTTCCGCGCCATTTTTATGACCTTCCACGGTGAATACAAGGGCGGTGAAGTACCGGAACACGGCGCCCACGACAGCGGTCACGGCCCAAAGCTGCACGAATCCCCCTGGGTGATGGTGGGCCCGTTGGTATTTTTGACGCTGCTTTCGGTGGGGGCCGGCTGGTTCAACGTCAGCGGCGGCTTTGACGCCCTCTACGGCGCCCACGCGGAGCACCAGACCACCTTTTTTGGGCACTTCTTCGGCGTGCTTGGCGAGGGCCTGCCCTGGGCGGGACTGTCACTGGCCATCGCCGGCATTGCACTGGCCTATGCCATTTACATCAAGAAGGTGATCTCCAATGAAATGCTGGGGCGCATTTTCCGGCCCTTCTACACCGTCTTCATCAACAAGTACTGGTTTGACGAGCTCTACCAGGGCATCATCGTACAGAGGGTGCTCATCGGCGGGCTTTTCCGGGTCTTCCAGTTCATTGACACTGCCGTCATCGAGGGGCTGGTCAACGGTATTCCCAAACTGATCTACGCCAGCGGCGGGCTGGTGCGCCGCCTCTCCAACGGCCAGTTGCAGTTTTACGGGGCGGTCTTCAGCGTTGGCGTGATCGTGGTATTTCTGGTGGTCTATTTTAACGTCGGGTGATGAGCGGCGCAGCAAAATATAGGAGAATCGAGGCTTGAACTCAGGTTACCTTTCGGCCATTGTCTTTCTCCCGATCTTGGGGGCGGTACTGATCGCATTCGTGCCCGGCCTCTCCGAACGGTTGATCAAGCGTCTGGCCCTGGTCTTCACTGCGGTGCCCTTCGCGCTGGCGGTCTACCTCTTCGTCATCTTTGACCGCGCCGCCGGCGGCATGCAGTTCGTGGAGAAGGTGGCCTGGATTCCTGCAATCGGCGCTAGTTACCACCTTGGCGTCGATGGGCTCTCGCTGCCGCTGGTGCTGCTGACGACGTTGCTCGGCGCGCTCTGTATCCCGATATCATGGTCCGTGCATGAGCGGACCCGGGAATATTTCGCCTGGCTGCTTCTA
>CAZPSW010000025.1:4169-12815 GCA_964589255.1 uncultured Dehalococcoidales bacterium | reverse complement strand
CCTCCACCAGCGGGCGTTGCGAGAGCACGTTGGCGTAACGCGCCAGCTCCAGGATGGTGTTGGCCTCCTCGCGGGAGTGGAAGGTGACGTCCATCACCCCCATGGTGTGGCTGAAGCCGGAGATGCCGCTGTATTCACCGGTGCTGATCTGGCGCCCCGTCTCCACGTATTCCGATTCGCCGCGGCCCAGTTCCTCGTAGCTGTAGAGTTCGTAATTCTCCGGGTCCTTGAGCACGCCGTCGGCGTGGATGCCGGACTCGTGGGCGAAGGCATTGGCGCCCACGCCGGGCTGGTTCCGCGGTATCTCGATGCCGAAGGCATAGCTGGCGAACTTGGCGATCTTCCAGGACATCGAGAGGTCGATCGGTTGCGCCAGCCGGTACTTCTCGGCGAAGCCCTTGGACTTCGTCAGCGCCAGGATGGTGGCGATCAGGTCCGCGTTCCCGGCGCGCTCGCCGATGCCGTTCACGGTGGTGTTGATGTAGCAGTCCTGGCCACCGTCGATGGCGCCCCGGGCCGCCTCCAGCGAGTTCGCCACCGCCATGCCCAGGTCACCGTGACAGTGGGCCTCCAGCGGCAGGCCCACCTCAACCGCCAGCGTCTTGAAGGCCTGGTAGATGCTGAAAGGGTTATCGTATCCCAGCGTATCGCAGTAGCGCAGGCGGGTGGCGCCGTGTTCCCGCGCCGCCTGGCCGAAGCGTACCAGGAAGTCCAGGTCGGTGCGTGAGGCGTCCTCGGCGTTGACGCCGACGGTCTCCGCGCCGTGCTCGTAGGCGGCGTCCGCAGCCTGCGTCATGTCCTCGATGACATCGTCACGGGTCTTGGCGCCCTTGAACTTACCGTTGATCATCTGTGACGAGGTGGAGACCGAGATATTCAGGTGTTTGATCTCCGGCACCAGCCGGAAGGCGGTCTCGACATCCTCCACCATGGCGCGTATCCAGCCCCCGAGGCGCATCGAGTCCAGGCGGCCCAGACGGGCCAGCTCCAGGTTGGCGCGCAGGTAACGCGTCTCGTGGCGCGTCACCGGGAAGCCGAACTCGGACTGAAAGACCCCCATGTCATTGAGGTAGAGGTTGATCAGCGTCTTTTCCAGTTTGGCCAGCCCCAGCCGGGCGGTCTGCACGCCGTCACGGTTGGTGACATCAACGATATAAATCTCAGGCATATCTCGCTCTCTTGAGGTGGCTCGGGACCGGCGGCATGGCGGGCGCGGAAAACGAAGGTACCGTCGATGTTACCACGGGGAGGCCGTATTGGCAATCAGTCAGTATACGCGCCTGGGCACTATGCTATACTGGACGCACCACGGGTGTGGCGCGGGAAATACCTCGCGGCCACTTCAAGCCCGGTCAAATACGTCACAGGAGCGGGAAATGGCTCAGCCACGAGTCGGTATCATCAACGTCACCGGTTACGCCGGTATGGAACTGGCGCGGCTGCTGGCGGGCCACCGCGGCGTGACCCTCGTCTCGGTGACCGGGCGCAGCGCCGCCGGGCAATCGCTGCAGAGCGTCTTCTCGCACCTCGGGGACCTTGGCCTGGAGATTTCCGCGGAACTGGGCGAAGTGGACCTGGCTTTCTCCGCGATGCCCCACGCCGAGAGCGCCGCCGTGGTGGCGCCGCTGGTGGCCGGCGGCGTCCGGGTCGTCGACCTCTCCGCGGACTTTCGCCTCAGGGACACCGCGGAATACCCCCGCTGGTATGATTTCGAGCACCCCGCGCCGGAGTTGCTGGGGGGCGCCGTTTACGGCCTCCCGGAATTGCACCGTGATAGCATCCGCGGCGCGGCGCTGGTGGCCAACCCGGGCTGCTACGCCACCGGTGCCATCCTGGCCCTGGCCCCGGCGGTGAGCGCCGGCCTGATCGGCGGTGATATCATCGTGGACAGCAAGTCCGGCCTTTCCGGGGCGGGACGCGCGCTGAGTTTGAAGACGCATTTTTCGGAGACCGCGGAAAACGTCCAGGCCTACGCCGTGACGGGGCACCGCCACCTGCCGGAAATCACCCAGGAGCTTGACGGCCTGAATTCGAAGATCAGGGTGGCGATGACCTTTGTGCCGCATCTGGTACCGATGACGCGGGGTATCCTGACCACCGCTTACGCACCGTTGGCGGCGGGTGCCGCGCCGGATGTGGCCGCGGTTTACCGGGAATTTTACAGGGACGCCCCCTGTGTCCGGGTCACCGACGCGCCGCCGCATACCAAGCACACCCGTGGCGCGAACCAGTGCCTGGTCTACCCCACCGTGGACGCGCGCACCGGGCGGCTGGTGGTGGTGAGCTGCCTCGACAACCTGGTCAAGGGCGCCGCCGGGCAGGCGATACAAAACATGAACCTGATGCTGGGCCTGGGGGAAACGGCTGGCCTTGAGGGGTTGGCGGTCTTTCCTTAATGGTTGATCGCCAGCGGCTCACCTCTAGGTGGGCAGGTACCGGTCTCTACCTCAGGGTGACGATGCTGGGTTTCGCCATCTCGGGGCTCTGGGCGGTGCTTAACACCACCGTAATGCAGCTCCGCATCACGGAACTGGTCGGCGCCGCGTACCAGAGTACCTATCTTGGCCTGACCGTCTTCGTGGGGTTGCTCATCGCGATGCTGATGCAGCCCGTGGTCGGTGCTCTCAGCGACCGTTCCGGCGCGCGTTGGGGCCGCCGCCGCCCCTTCATCCTGACCGGCATCGTGCTGGTGGTATTGATATTACCCGGCATCGGGCTGGCGGGCAGTTTCGTTTCCCTGGCGCTGGCCTATTGCCTGCTCCAGGTGGCCAGCAACGTCGCCCAGTCCCCGTTCCAGGGCCTAATCCCGGACCTGGTGCCGAAGTCCCGGCACGGGCGCGCCGCCGGGGTCAAGAACGTGATGGAAGTGACCGGGGCATTCATCCCGATGGCGCTTTCCGCGCTCTACTTCCTGAACCGTTACGAGGCCGGGGACGGTGCCATCTGGCTCTGGTACACGCTGGGCATGGTGATGGCGTTGCTGGTGGTGCTGCTCACGGTGACCATGCTCACCGTCAGCGAAGCCCCCGGAGCCGGTGGCGGTGCCTCGCTCACCGATGCCTTGCGGCGCAGCTTTCGGGTGCGCCTCGATGGTAATTACAATTTCCTCTGGTTCCTTGGTTCGCGCTTCATGATGGCGGTGCCCTTCCTGGCGGTGCAGCGCTTCGCGCTCTACATGTTGAACGACTACGCGCAGGTGCCGGACCCGGTGTCCGCGCTGGCCTACCTGCTCGGTGCCGTTGGCGTTGGTCTGATCCCGAGCGCGGTGGTGGCGGGTTATCTTTCCGACCGCGTGGGACGCCGCCCGTTATTGATCTGGGCGGCCGTGATCGGTATTTCCGGGCTGGTGGCCCTCTTTTTCGCGCGCAACCTGGGGCTGGTGGTATTCGGTGGCGCCACTCTGGGGGTGGCCTACGGCACTTATGCTGCGGCCAGCTGGGCGCTGGGCACGGACCTGGTGGCCCCCGGTGAAGAAGCCAAGTACCTGGGCCTGACCAACGTGGCCACCGCTGCCGGTGGCGCGGTGGTGGCGCTGATGGGATTCTTGATCGATTATTACAATGCCTCGATACCGGGCCTGGGTTACCAGGTGATGCTCGGCGGCTGCGCGCTGCTGCTTTTCAGCGGTGCGCTGGCGATCACGCGCGTCAAGTTGGCGCCGCTTTCAGTGGACCAGGCTGGCGATGCCCAGTGAACCCAGCGTGACCCAGGTGACGTAGTTCACGGTGCGCCCCAGCCAGCAGAAAAGCACGAACTTGCGGAAAGGGTAGCGCAGGGAACCGGCGGCCAGCCCCACCACGTCGAAAACGAAGGGGAAGAGGCTCATCACGAAGACGGTGAGGCCCCCGTAACGCTGCATCCAGCCCTCCACGCGGTGGTAGTATTTCGCCTTCTTCAGCACCACCCGGCCACTGTAACCGGCCAGGTAGCCGGTGATCTCCCCGATACCGGCGCCGAGCCCACCCACCAGGCCGATCAGTATCGGCCCGCTGACGCCGGTCATGGGTACGATAGCGACGCCGATGGCGGTCAAAGTGCCGAGCACCGCCAGTGGCAGGATCACCGAGGCATTGCCGATCAGGCTGATCAGGAAGGCGCCGAGGTAGACGTACTCGCGGAGGTTATCGTAGCGTTCCGGGTGGCGGATAAAAGTGAGGTAGATTGCCACCACGATGCCGATCACGAAGGCAATCGAGAGTGCCGGCAGCAGTCTGGTTTGGATCCAGGTTTCCGGTTTCGGTGGTCTCTCGGGGTCTATCACCTGCCTCCGGCACGAAACATCCCTCATTGTAGCATGAAGATGGGGCGTTTAGGTGGTGGTTTTGTGGTGACCCTATCCCCCGGCGCCGGTTACGTCTCTCAGGTCTGGAGGGTCACCCGCAGGCGGTCCAGCCAGAGCGCGGAATTTACCTCCCGCTCCAGCAGGTAACGCAGGTAACGGCGCATGATCTGCTCCACCTCCCGCGTCAGCCCCGGTCCCGTGCGCAACCCGCTGAAAGACGCCTCGTCCCCGTCCTGGAGCAGCACCAGGACGCGCGCCGCGGCACCGGAAAGCGGGTAACGCACCGGCTGCTGGTGCCCACAATCACCGCAGAGCAGGCCCCCGGAGGCCGGGCTGAACCAGCTCTGGCCGGGTACCAGCGCACCCTCGCAGATGATGCATGCGTCAAGGCGTGGACGGTAACCGACCTGGTCCAGCAGGTGCATCTCAAAACGGCGCAGCAGCAATTCCCCGGTGTCACCGCTTTCGAGGCGCAACATGGTCTCCAGCAGCAGCCGGAACAGCGGCTCGTTCTCCACGTGTTCCGGCGTGAAACGCTCCACCAGTTCCGTCAGATAGAGCCCACGGGATGCCTGCCAGAGGTCCGTCTTGAGGTGATAAAAGCCGTGGATGGTGCGCGCCCCGGTGAGGGTGTCCAGGTTGCGCCCGCGCATGAATTGCACCTGTGAGTGGGTCAGGAGTTCCAGGTGGCCCGCCATCTTGCTCTTGGGTTTGCGGATGCTCTTGGCGAATCCCTGTATCTTGCCGCGTTCCGGGGTGTAAAAGGTGAGGATGCGGTCCGCTTCGCCGAGGCGGGTCTTCTTCAGCACGATGGCCTCGGTCTGAAAATCTCGCGGGTTGGACATCAGTTAAAGCTGTTGCCGCCCCTCAAGGGCGCGGGTGATGGTGACGTCGTCGGCGTATTCCAGTTCCGTGCCGAAGGGCAGCCCACGCGCCAGCCGGGTGAGGTTGACCGGCAAATCCTGTATCAACTTGGTGAGATACATCGCGGTGGTCTCCCCCTCCATGTTGGGGTTGGTGCCCAGGATGACCTCTTTGATCTCACCCGCCTGGAGGCGCTGCATCAATTCCGCGATGCGCACGTTCTCGGTGCCGATGCCGTCGGCGGGGGAGAGTGCCCCGTGCAGCACGTGGTAGAGACCGCGGTAGGCGCCGGTATGTTCCAGTGCCACGATGTCCTGCGGCTGTTCCACGATGCAGACGGTGGTGCGGTCACGCTCCGTGCCCCCGCAGATGGTGCAGGGGTCGACATCGGTGACGTTGAAGCAGACGGAGCAGAGCCGCGTCTTCTCCTTGACGCCGATCAGCGTTTCCGCCAGGCGGCGCACGTCCTCCGCGGAGGCGCGCAGCATGTGGAAGGCGAGCCGCTGCGCGCTCTTGGGGCCGATGCCGGGCAGGCGCGCCAGTTCCGTGATCAGTTCGTTGACCGTCCCGACGCCGCGAATAGGTTCCAGCACGTGACCTCCTAAAACCCGGGTATCTTGAGGCCGCCGGTGATACCGCTCATGTGCTGCTGGGCGGCCTCCTGAGACTTGTTGATGGCCTCCGTCACCGCCGCCAGTACCAGGTCCTGGAGCATCTCCACGTCCGCCGGGTCAACCACTTCCGGGGAGATGGTGACCGACTTGATGTTCTGCTGCCCGTCAACACTGACGCTGACGGCGCCACCGCCGGCACTGGCCTCGATGGTCATCCCGGCCAGCTCTTCCTGCGCTCGCGCCATGCGCACCTGGAGTTCCTGGGCCTGTTTCAAAAACTTGTTCATTTCATCTCCTCGCTGACGACCCTGGCGGCATACTTGCTCTTCAGGTGTGCCTCCATGTGGTCGGAATCCGACTGGTGCCGGCAGCGCACCCGGGTGGGCTGGCCGCGCAGTTCCCCGGCGATGGTGCTGAGAAATTTCAGGTTGGCATCCTCTTCGGCCTTTTCCTTGAGCTTGAGGTGGATGAAACCGAGCACCACCGTATCACCCTCGATGGCCACCGGTTTGACCCCGGTGGCGATCAGCGCCGGGATCGCGGTACGGCGGTATTCGGGGGGCGGGCTGGCGGCAAAACGCTGCCATTTTCCCTGGAAATCCGTCAGTTCGTCGCCGGGTTCCGGCGAGGCCGCGGCGGGCTCCGGTTCGGGTGCCGGTTCCGGGGCCACCTCTGCCTTCGCCGGTTCGGGTTCGGGAGCAGCTTCGGGTTCGGGCTCTGGCTCCATCACGGGGGCCGTGGCCGTGGCCCGTGGCCGTTCCGGCGGGCGGGTGCGGGGGGGCGCCGCCGCCGTGGCCGGTGGTGGCGGCACGCTGGCGGCGTCCACCTTTTCCGCCGCCAGGGCGGTGTCCACCAGGGCCAGCTCCAGCGGCAGGGACGAGTACTGGTCCTGAGAAAAATCAAGCTGCCCGAAACGCTTCACCGCGTCTAGCACGCGTGCCAGGGTGGTGTCCTGAGCCAGTTTTTCCAGCTCCGCGCGGTCCGCCGCGGTCAGGTCCGTGGCGGCGGCGGCGCCGCTGCTGGCGAGCAGCATTTCCCGCAGGAAGGCCACCAGTTCCCGGTTGAATTGCCGGAGGTCAAGCCCGTCCTGGTTGACGCTCTCGATGGTCTGCATGCCGGCGCTGACATCCGCCGCCAGTACGTGCGTCGCCAGTTCCTTCACCCGCGCGTCCCCGGTGATGCCGAGCATGTCTTTGACCTGTGCCAGTGTGACCTCGGTGCCGTAATAAGTGGCCACCTGCTGCAGCAGGTTCTCCGCGTCCCGCAGGCTGCCCTTGGCGCTCCTGGCGATCAGGTTCAGGCCTTCCGGTGCCACCGTGATTTCTTCGGCGGCGGCAATTTGCTCCAGCTTGCCCACCACGTCCGGCTGCGAAAGGCGCCGGAAATCGAAACGCTGGCAGCGAGAGAGTATGGTGGGCAGTAACTTGTGCGTCTCGGTGGTGGCCAGAATGAAGATGACGTGCGGCGGTGGCTCCTCCAGGGTCTTCAGCAGCGCATTCGAGGCGGCGGTGCTGAGCATATGTACTTCGTCGATGATGTAGACTTTGTAGCGCGCCTGGTTGGGGCTGTAGTTCACCGTCTCCCGCAGGCGGCGAATGTCATCGACGCCGGTATTGGAGGCGGCGTCAACCTCGACCACGTCCAGGGCATGCCCCTCCGTAATCCCGGTGCACATCTGGCAGTGGTTGCAGGGCTCACCCTGCCCCTCGTTTTCCAGGCAGTTGACCGCCTTGGCCAGGATGCGGCCGGTACTGGTCTTGCCGGTGCCCCGCGGGCCACAGAAAAGATAAGCGTGGGAGACGCGCCCGGCGTCAAGCGCGTTCAGCAGCGTGCGCGTGATTGGCTCCTGTCCCACCACGTCGGCCAGCGCCTGGGGGCGCCATTTACGATAATAAACCTGGGAAGTCATCTGCCTCGAATCCGTTTATTCGTCCCCATTATAACCCATCCGGCGGCGTTTCCAAAGTCTCGCCAATGTTTGCTGCTGGGACCGAAATTCGGCTATACTGAAGGCCGAAACAACCTCATTTCAGGAGCTTCTATGCGCATCATTGGAATTGACCCCGGCACCCGCAGTTTCGACTTTTTCGGCAAGGACGGCGACGAAATCCTGATTGACGCCACCGTCCCCTCGGAGGACGTTGTCGCGGACTCCATCGTGATCGTGGAAACAATACGTGAACTACTGCCGCTGGACCTCATTGTCGGCCCCTCCGGGTACGGCCTGCCGCTGACCGAGATCAAGGACCTGACCGCCCTCGACGTGGAGTTGATGACGCCGCTCGACGGCAGCGTGCCGGTCAACGAAGGCATCCGCAAAGTGGTGCAACTGATGAAGGACGAGGGCATGCCGGTGGTCTTCACGCCGCAGGTGGTACAGTTGACCACCGTGCCGCGCTACCGCAAGGCGAACAAGTGCGACATGGGCACCGCGGACAAGGTCTGCTGCGTGGCCATGGGCGTCCGGGACCAGGCCGAGGCCAGGGGTATTAATTACGACAAGACTTCTTTCGTGCTCGCCGAGGTGGGGCACGGCTTCAGCGCCGCTTTCGCGGTGGCGGGCGGCGCTATCGTTGACGGCATCGGCGGCACCTCCGGCGGGCCCGGTTTCCTCACTTTGGGGGCGATGGATTCCGAGATCGCGATGCGTACCGACGCCTTTCCCCAGATCGCCCTCTTCAGCGGCGGCGCCGGCACCATGACGGGCCGCGCGGACATGACGCCGGAAGAACTGGTGGCCCGCCGGGAGGATTATCCGGACGCCTGGAACATGCTCATTGAGAGCGTCGTGAAGAACATCGCCGCGGCCCGGGTTTCGGTGCCCGAGGCGTCTGAAATACTGCTCACCGGCCGCCTCACGGACATGCCGCAGGTCTACGCCGAGCT
>CAZPSW010000025.1:0-4159 GCA_964589255.1 uncultured Dehalococcoidales bacterium | reverse complement strand
TTGGCGCGCTACGGTGCGGTGCGCAAGCTGAAACGGCGCGACGCCGCGGTGGCCAAAGAGGCCGCTGAGGGTGCCTTTGTGATCGGGGAAGGGCTCTCCGGGGGCAAATACAGCGGTATCGTGGAAAGCCTCCAGTTGCGCCAGGCCGTGGGCACCATGTTCGACCACATCCTGATGCAGGGCGTGAAGGTCCGCACGCCGCTCTCTGATTAACAGGGGTTCAAGGGGCGGAGCCCATTATTTTTCCACCCACCCGTTTAATGTAGGGTTTCACCCTGTGACCCCAAAAGAGTAAGAGAGGCACCGCCGCGCGACAAATTTAATCGTGCCCCTTCCTTAGCTCAATGGGGTTCAGGGGGCGGAGCCCCTTACAAGATGTATACGACACAATCGACCCCCTCAAATTGAGTGTGGAGAAGACAATGGATTAATTCTTGAGGGGCACTCCAGTAGCGCACCCTTCTCCCGAAAGAGTGGACGCAATCGAGAAAATCGGGTTTACGCTCGAAAGAAAAGTGGGGAGCAAAGAGTAGCGACACCCTGATTAAAGTTACCGGTGTTTTAGCCTCGGGAGCTGGTGGGCGGTAGAAGCGGCTGAGGCTAAGATGGCTTTATCGCTAACTTAACAAGTGGTATCCTTTGAGGGGGGCACCCAATCCAACGCTTTGTATTTCGCCCGCGGATAGATTATGATTTATGCGTGGACACTCGAAAGTGATAAATAACGTGCCGGTAGATGGGCGAGGCCGGGCCCAACGGTATCTGGTGGCAGGCCGGGGCCTGAAGGTCTGGTCCGCGGTGCTACTGGCGCTGTTGCTGACGCTGCTGGTGCAACCGGTGGGGCTGGCCGCGGACTATGGCATCGGGGTGCCGTTGGCGGAGTTTTCCCCCCACCAAGACCCGGAGGTGGTGAACTTTCAGTACGACGGTACCACTTTCCTGAAGCAAATAATCGAGGTCATGGACGGGATTATAGACGGTGAAACCTCCCGCGGCCGAGATACTTTCGCCGACATCAGTACCGCGAATCTGCCGGAAGAGATGGTTGGCACCCAGGCGACATTGATTATCCTGGGCGAACATTTGGAAGTCCGTTCCGAACGAATCGCCGATGACCTCGACCTCATGTCGCTGCTGCTGGAACAGGGCAGCACGGAAGAGTTGCAGGCATTATCTGAATTGACTGGCGTCCAGCTCGTGAAAATGGGGATGGAGATCGAGGCGATGGAGGCGGAAATCTTCGAAATGGCCCAGGCCATGGGAGCGTTTTCTACCGTTTCGGATGAGGGGGAAACACTCCTCACTGACATCAACCAGCAGTTAATACAACTCAACACGCGAGTAGACCAGAACCAGACTGCGACCGATACCCTAAGGGAACAGGGGGCCCAAATCGCGGAACTGGGATTGCCGTCCCCGGAGTTGTCCCTTGCCATCGTGCCGGGGACGGCTTACGTTGGCGACGAAGTTGTTTTTGAGGGGGCACTTTCTCTGGACGGGCGGCCTCTGGCCGATCGCAGTCTTCAAATCCAACTTGACGGTATCAATCTGGGTAGTCCACTGACCGGTGCCGACGGTTCGTTCCAGGGGTCGTTGCACTTGCCTCAGAGCTACACCCCGGAAGCATTTGCCCAGGCGGTCTACATACCGGCGGCGGATGACGCGGGGCAACACCTGCCGGGTTTAAGCCCCACGGTGCCGGTGAAGGTGCGTTACTACGGCGTCGAATTGCACCTTGACACACCTGACCGAGCTTACCCGGGCCGTAATTATGACCTGCGCCTGGGGCTGGATTACGGAGACGCCCCACCCCTCTCTGACCGCCGGGTTGAGGTCTTATTGGACGAGGAATTGGTGGCCACCTTCCGGGCCGGCGTGACCGCGGACATCACCTTGAAGATCAATCCTGATGCGGAACTGGGCCCCCACCTATTGAAAGTTACCACGGCCTCCGACGGACGCTACGCGGGCGCCAGCCTTGTGAATGCGTTCGAAGTGCGGTGGGTGGAAATCGCGCTGGAGCTAGAAAGACCGCAATTGGCGTTTCTGCCCGGCAGCGTCGGCTATCGCGGCCGCATCATTTCAGAGTTGGGGCCGGTGGTTGGGGCGGAGGTCCTGATGAAACTGGGTGAAGCGGAAACCACCGCGGTCACCAACCGGGACGGCTTTTTCAGCGCCAAGCTTGAGGTTGGTGTTGTCGGTGGGTTGGTGGGGCGTGAAGTGTTGTTGGTCCAGGTGGCTCCGACACAACCGCGGCACCCGCGCCTCACCGAGGACCGTCACCAGGTCGTGGTGAACCTGGTGAACTGCGTCCTGCTGGGGGTGCTGGTACTACTGGCGGCGGCTTTCCTGCCGGTCTGGGTTAGCCGACGCCAGACCAGCCGCCAGGTAGCCCCGTGGCAGGAACCAAAGCCAGTGGCGGCCACTAACGCGGTGTCACCACCGACCTGGGTGGAAAGCGGTGTCCCAGCCACGGTTTCGGGCAGAATCTTATACTGGTACCGCCGCAGCCTGTTCCTCGTGCAGCGCGTGACCGGCAATTATCCTGGCAGGGGGCAAACATTGCGCGAATTCGCGCGTGATGTCAGCCAGCGGCTGGGGCCGGCGGGACGTTCGTTCCTGGCGGCCACGCGCGTGGTGGAGCGGATCGCCTATTCCACCCACCGCCCCACGGCGGCGGAAGCACAACAGGGGGAAGCCACCGCAAGACGTATCGATGCACAGAGAGCCGCCCCGCCGCCAGACGGGGATGAGGGTATTTAGACTTCAGATGTCCCGGGGGCAGTACCCATAATCATACTTTCACTGCGTCGATCCTCTTCCCCTGCAAACGGTAGCTGTGAGAGGCGATGGCGTCCGCATCATGGTTCAGCGCCGTGACGTCCGCGGGCATGATGTCCGGCGTGAACCGGATACGCTTGAAACCACCGTTGATGGTCTCCGCGAAACTGCGCGCCAGCTTGGTTTTGCCACTGCCGACCAGCCCCTCGATCAGCAGGTGGCCGTGCGCCACCAGCGCCAGCATCAACACCATTTTTAGGTCTTCCTTACCGATCACCACCGCGGACAGCTCCGCGATTATCCTCTGATAGACCTCGTTCACCCTGTTTCCGTCAGTCAATGACTTCCTCATTTTTCAGGGTGAACACGGCCGCCGTGACCACTATTAATGCCATAATTCCCACCTGCGTATATGGATCCACCAGCACACTTCGCGCTTCAGAAAGACGATCTTTAGATATTTCCAGCCCCTGGTCCGAGAGATGTCCCCGGTCCACCGCCACAACCGTTTCCGCATCTCCCCCGTTGACCATGAACTCCACGAAGGCCAGGTTGTCATCAAGCGTGAGCATACCGTTGATCAGGACGGACGGGTCCGCCGCCACGTAAATGTGACCCTGTCCGTAACGTTCTTTCACCGCCACCGGGTGCGGCCCGAGGATGTCTTCGGTATCAAAAAAGACTTCATCCGGTACCACGTCAATATAACTCACCGAGCTGGACCGGGCAATCACCGATTCCGTCCGGGTGCCGTTCAAACCGGTGGCGTGATTCAGCAGTACCGTCTGCACCCCTTGTGAAGCCAGTTGCGGGGACAGGTTACGAACGTTGGGCAACCACTGGTTGCCGTAGTTGAAGAGGCCGTCGAGGAGTGGCCACTCCCAGAAACGCACCTCAAGCTCAAAACTCTCCAGTATCCGGTTCCCGTAGCCGTAATCGTCCAGCAGCAGCAGCCTGCCGCCGCCGTCCACGAAAAGAAGTAACTGTTCCAGTTCCGCCGGTAAATAATCGACTACCGGGATCACCACCAGAGTGGCGTCGGCCGGCAGTTCCAGCAGTGCGTCAAGATTGTCCACCGGTATGGTGGCGAAGTGCTGGTTGAATTCATGGAGGCCGTTCCAGGCCGGATTACTCATGGCATAATCATGTTTTGACGGGTAATACCAGATCGAGAGCAGGGAGACGAATACCACCAGCGCGATCACTGCCAAGCCGAGCCGGATCGTGTTCATGCCTGATCCCCGCCTTGGCCGCCGGGCGCCCGGCGTCGCGGGCAAATCATGATGTACCTTCGGGTATCCACGTATAAATCATAATTTATTCGCAGTGTCAGCACAAGGGACGGGCGCCTCGCCCGCCCTGGACGCCGGCTGACGCC
>CAZPSW010000024.1:3099-13008 GCA_964589255.1 uncultured Dehalococcoidales bacterium | reverse complement strand
TCCGCAAATTCGGCGAGGTCACCATTGCCGGAGAGTGATAGAATGCGGTTGTTACCCTTGGAGACCACCATGATGGTACCGTCAGCCTTGGTAGCCATCTGCGATGGATTAATCAAAATGTTCTGGTAAATCATCTGCTGTTGCCAGCCCTTTCTCAAATCCTTGACGGCGGCAATCACCGCAACAAGCGGGGTTTCGGGTGAACCAGTCGGTGGCGATGACGGCGTGGCCGGCAAGGTAGGCGCAGGCTTTGTAGTGGGCTGAGGTTTTTCTGGTGCCGTGGTTGGCGGTACGACTGGCCGAGGGGAACAAGCAGAAAGAATCAGGACTGATGTAATCACTAAAGCAGCGAGTATGCGAGTCACTCTCATAAATAATTCCTTGACGGCTGGACCGTACTCTAAAAGGATACCACTTGTTTAGTTAGAGATAAAGCCATTTTAGCCTCAGGGGCCGGGGTTCAGCAGGTCATCTAATCCCATTAGTTGATCACCCATATCGTGCAGGTATTAGGGGCGTGTGAAGGAAGGGAGCCGGTTATTTGACGGTATGAAACTATTGATATTTCCGGTGAGAGATAATAAAATCAGGGTATCACCATTTTCCTCACTTGCCCGACTTCAAATTTCGCAGGATGGCCCGATTATAGCCGGTAATGGCCGAGAACGCAGCCGGATGGCGACTATTCGGAGCGCAGCGCCACGATCGGGTCCAGCCGCGAGGCGTTCCAGGCCGGGTAGAAACCGAAGAAGATGCCGATACCGGCGGAGACTGAGACCGCCAGGATGATGACGTCCGCGGTGACCTCGGTGGACATCACGCCCGAGGCATTCACTGAGTAGGAGGCGCCCCAACCCACCACCACCCCGATTAGGCCCCCGGTCAGGGAGAGGATCGCCGCCTCGGCCAGGAACTGGATCCAGATGTCCCGGTCCCTGGCGCCGAGCGCCTTGCGAATGCCGATCTCGCGCGTCCGTTCCAGCACCGATACCAGCATGATGTTCATCACGCCGATGCCGCCGACGAGCAATGAGATGGCGGCGATGGCGCCGAGCAGTATCGTCATGGTGGCGGTGGTCTCCTGCATGGTGGCCGCTATGTCCTGCATCGACCTGATGCGAAAGTCGTCGTCCGCATTGGGGCCCAGGCGGTGGCGGTCACGCAGCAAGGCGGTGGTGGTCTCCACCACCACGTCCGAAACGTCGTCGCCATCCACTGTCAGTACGATCGAGGAGACGCGGTGCTCGCCCTGGGGGGTGAGTTGCTGGGATACCATTTGCTGCATCGCGGTGAGCGGGATCAGGATGGCATTGTCCGGGGAGCCAAAGCCGCTGCCCTTGCTCTGCATCACCCCGATTACACGTACGATGCTACCCCCCAGGCGGATGTGCTGCCCGACGGGTTCGGCGCCTTCGAAGAGGGTCTCGCTGACCTCGGAACCGAGCACCACCACCCTGGCCCCGCGCTGGTAATCGTATTCCGTAAAAAAGCTACCGCTGGCCACCTCCAGGCTCTGTACCACCGGGTATACCGGCGGCACGCCGGTGACGCGCGCATTCATGTTCTGGCCGCCCACCACCAGTTGCAAATTCTGGTTGAAGGTGGGTGCCAGGGCACTGATATGGGGCACCTGTTCCCAGATCGCCGCGGCATCCTCCTGAGTCAGGGTCTGGGCGCTGCCGCCGGCCCCCCTGACGCCGCCGGAGCCGAAACTGGAGCCGGGGCTGATGGTCACCAGGTTGGCACCGATGGTCTCGATGCGCGAAAGTATTGACGCCTCGGCGCCCTTGCCGATGGACATCAGGCTGATCACCGCACCCACCCCGATGACGATGCCCAGTATGGTCAGAAAACTGCGCAACTTATGCGTCGTGATACCGGTCCAAGCGGTGCCCAGTGTCTTCAACCAGCCCATTAGTCCTGTCCCCCGCCAACCACCTGCCCGTCCAGTAGGTGAATGGTACGCTGGCAGCAGGCGGCCACCTTGGCGTCATGGGTGATTACCACCAGCGTCATGTCCTGTACCGCGTGGAGTGCCGTCAACATCTTGATGATCTCTTCCCCGGAGAGGTTGCCGGTGGGTTCATCCGCCAGCATCAACGGTGGTTTCTTCACCAGCGCCCGGGCAATCGCCACACGCTGCTGCTCACCGCCGGAAAGCTCGGTGGGCTTGTGCTTCACCCGATCGGCCAGTCCCACCCGTTCCAGCGCTTCCAGCGCCCGCTTGCGGTCCTCACCGCCGGCGTAACGCATGCCGAGTTCCACGTTGGCCCGCGCCGAGATGCGCGGCAGCAAATTGAACTGCTGGAAGATGAAACCGATCTTGCTGCCCCGGACCTGGGCCAGCTCCCGGCTGTTTAAGTGGCTGACCTCGCGGTCCTCCAGAAAGTAACTGCCCGTGGTGGGCCGGTCGAGGCAGCCGATGAGGTTGAGCATGGTGGATTTGCCGGAGCCGGATGGCCCCATGATGGCCACCATCTCACCGCGTACCACCTCCATGTTCACCCCGCGCAGCACCTCAAGCTTGCGGTCCCCCATGGGGTAGACCTTACCGATATTCTCCAGGCGGATCACCGGAACAGTCTGCCGAAGCTGGCGGTCGGGGAAGAGCTGCGCCCGGAACTGTCGGCAGACGATGCCGCGGCGCTCGGTTGGGAGACCACGATTTTCTCGCCTGCTTCAAGGCCGGCAGTGACTTCGGTATGCGTCCAGTTACTGATACCGACGGTGGCCGGGCGTTCCGCGGTGGTGCCGTCCGCCGTCACCACTAACACAAAGGCATCGCCGCCGCGACGGGTGATGGCGGCATTGGGCACCAGTATCACGTCCTTGGCTTCGTCCACCTTCAGGGTGATGGTGACGCTGAGGCCCTGCCTTAACTGGATGTCGCCGCCCGTGGTGACCTGGGGTTGCGGGCTGCCGCCGCCCGGCGCCGGGGGCCGTTGGCCCCCCTGGCCGAACTGGCCGCCTGGGCCGCCGTCCTGACCACCCTGGCCGAACTGGCCGCCGCCTTCCTGGATGCGTTGCAGCAGCGCGTCAGCCTGGGCCTGGGTCATGCGGCCATCCGCTACCGCCTGTTTGATACGATCCGGCATCTCACCCGGCGCCGGTGGTTCACGCCCCGCAGCGCGCTCCGGGCGCTCTGGCGCCGCCGCTTCCAGGGACGCCAGTTCCACCTTCACCTGGTAGTTCACCACTCCGGACTGGACGTTGGCCCGAGGAGAGAGGTGAGTGATGGTGGCCGGTAGCGAGAGGCCGGTGATGGAGTCCACCGTGACCAGAGCGGTGCCACCCATCTTCAGCTGCGCGATGTCCATTTCGTTGACCAATACGTTGGCCTCGAAGCGGTCCGGATCCGCCACCCGCACCGCCACCGTACCCTTCTTCACCGCGTCCCCGCCGGCCACGTTCACCTGCATCACAAACCCGTCAAACGGGGCCGTGATCTCCACCTTTTCCAGTTCCTCTTGAGCTTCCGCCAGGTTGTCCTCTGCCTGGGCCAGGGTGTCCCCGGTGCGTGCCACCGTGATGCGGGCCTTCTCCACGCTGGTGCCGGCGGTGGCGACCACCTTTTGCAGCGTGGTGCGCAGCTTCGCGACGCTGGTATTGGCGGTGGCGATGGCTCTATCCAGCGCGGTCTGGGATTTCATCAGGCTCTGCTCCGCGGACTTCAGGGACCAGTAGCCGCTGACCGTCAGCATGTTCGCTTCCAGCAGCCCGGCCCCGTTGCCCGGATCCAGGGTGAAGGATGCCGTCACCAATTCATCCGCGGCGGCCTTCAGATCGGCCAAAATTTCCCCGTACAACCCGGAGTTTAGTTTCACCGCCTCGTCATTGGTCTCGGAGTCGACGTAAACCTTCTCCTGACTGGGTACCGCCTGCTTCAGTTTGAGGGAGGCATGGGCCAGCGTCTCCCGGGCGATCCGGATACGCCCACTGGCCTCCGGTGCGTCCAGCGTCAGCGTGGAATAGGTGTAGGGGTAGATTATCTTGCGGTAGGTATCAGTGATCTTCTCCAGGTCAACCTCGGCATTACTGATGTTGCTCACTCCGTCAGAGATCGCCTTGGACAGGTCAATCTCCGCATTACTGGTGTTACTGGCCCCATCCGCGATCGCTTTATCAAGGTCAATCTGCGCCCCCAAAAGGCTTAATTCCGCCGTCCGCACGGCCTCACCGCGGGTCTTGATCTTCTCCTCGATGGCGGAGGCGTCGAGGGTCACCAGTATTTGCCCCTCGGTGACCGCGTCGCCCTCGTCAACGATCACCTCCGCCACCGTCAGCGGGTCCTGCTCGGTGCCGGATATCTCAAAAGTCAGGCCCTCTTCCAGGGAGAGCACCAGGTTGCCGGCGGCGGTGATGTTCACCACCAGGTCCCCGCGGGTGACTGGCGCCGTCTGCACGGCGCCGGCGTCCGATACCTCTTCACCCGCGCCGCAGCCAGCGAGCGTTAAGCCCAGCACCGACAGTAGCAGCGCGCCGCCAATAATCTTCAATTTATCCATATTGCCGTGACTCCCTGAAATCATTCTATCCGTGTCACGCATCGTAATGCACAGATGTGGATTATCTGTGAAGAATCCCCTTGCCACCACCCGGACGGCGACTCTAGTCGCTCCATGATGGTGTGCCGGGGGCTGACAACAACACCGTGGCGCCTGTATGAATTTATAACGTGCGGTACCCTGAAGTCAATAACCGGTCACGGAAAACTGTACAATCGTTACGAAATACTTTACTATGTTGAGTAGCAATCCCCACGCACGGCGAACCGCCGAATTCCGGAAAGGAACAGGCTTGGATCACTACACGTTAAGATGCCTCGGCTGCGGCCAGTGCCACGCTGATGTCGCCGAGGGATTCCTTCTGAGCTGTGACGCAGACCACCGCCCAGCTTTTCTCCGGGCTGAATACGAGGCCCGGGAACTGGCGCCCGGGACGGACCATCCCGGCATCTTCCGCTACGCTGACTGGCTGCCGGTGAGAAAGGTACCGCTCGCCGCCGGCATGCCGGCGGTATTCCGCAGCCAGACACTGGCGGACCGGCTGGGACTAGAGCACCTGGTGATCGCCTTCAGCGGCTACTGGCCGGAGAAGGGCGCCACCTTTGAGACGTGCAGCTTCAAAGAACTGGAAGCGCTGACCGTCACCGCCCGCGTCCCGGAGGCCGAAGGGCGAACCATGGTGGTATCCTCGGCGGGCAACACCGGCATGGCCTTTCTCCAGGTCTGCTCCGAACTGGGGGTACCGGTAGTGGTGGTGGTGCCGCAGACGGCCCTGCCCGGAATGTGGATCACAAATCAAAAGCACCCCGCCGTGACACTGGCTGTTTTGAGCGGCCAGGCGGATTACCTGGACGCCATTCAACTGGCCAACCTGATCGCGCAGCAGGACGGCTATTTTGCCGAGGGCGGCGCCAAAAACGTGGCGCGGCGCGACGGTATGGGTACCGTGCTATTGAGCGCGGTGGAGGTGATGGGCGTGCTGCCGCACCATTACGTCCAGGCCATCGGCAGCGGCACCGGCGGCATCGCGGCCTGGGAGATGAGCCAGCGCCTGATCGCGGATGGTCGTTACGGGGACCAGCGCATGCGGTTGCACCTGGTGCAGAATGCGCCGTTCGCGATCATGGCGGACGCCTGGCAGGACGGTGCCGCGGAACTGCCACCCCTCGATGAAGCCGATGCCAGGAACCGTATTTCCCGGGTCTATGCCGGGGTACTGAGCAACCGTCAGCCGCCCTACGCCATCACCGGCGGCGTCTACGACGCCCTCAAGGACAGCGGCGGTTTCACTTACCAGGTGACCAATGAGGATGCCATACGCGCCGCGGAACTCTTCGAAACGCTTGAAGGCTGTGACCTGCACCCCGCCGCCGCGGTGGCCCTGGCGGGGCTGCAACAGGCGGTGGCCTCGGGGCGCATCAAAAGCCGGGACAGCGTGCTGTTCAACGCCACCGGGGGCGGTATCAAGAAGATTGAAGCGGCGGGCTGTCGCCTCCGCCTGGAGCCGGACATCGTCTTCAGCAAGGGGGATGCCACACTGGCCGGGGTGGCCGCCAAAATGGCGGAATTTCACCGCGTACGTAGCCGTTAGGAGCCCGTTTATGACCGACCTCTTCGACAAGTGCTATAGCGACGCCGGTTACTTCGGTGCCTTCCGCATCGGCGGGGACAAGTATTTCACGCAGCCGATACTGGGTGGGGTGCCGGGCCCACGCATGACCTTTGAGGGCAAAGAGGTCATCATGTGGGCGGTGAACAATTACATCGGGCTGGCGAACAACCCAGAGGTCAAGGCGGTGGCGCAGGCATCCCTGGCCAAGTGGAGCACCTCGGCGCCGATGGGCTCCCGCATGCTCACCGGCAACACCGAAGAGCATCTGGCCCTGGAAGCGAAACTGGCGGTGTATTTGCAGAAACCCGCCGCGGTGCTCTTCAACTACGGCTACCTCGGCGTGGTGGGCACCATCACCGCGATCACGGACCAGAACGACCTGGTGATCATGGACCGGCTCTCCCACGCTTCGGTGGTGGACGGCGCCGCGATGGCCTCCTACGGCAAACGCTTCCGTACCTTCCGTCACAATGACATGGACAGCCTGGAACGCCAGTTGAAACAGGCCCAGGCGGACCGTAAGGGCGGTATCCTGATCGTCACCGAGGGCGTCTTCGGCATGCGCGGTGACTTCGCGGACCTGGATGGCCTGGTAAAACTCAAGGAAAAGTACGGGGCCAGGCTTTTCATCGACGACGCTCACGGCTTCGGCATCATCGGCAAGGACGGGCGCGGGCTCGGCACGGAGCTCGGCGTCCAGGACCGCATTGACCTCTATTTCGGCACCTTCGCCAAGGCCTTCGCCGCCGTCGGCGGCGTCACCGCGGGGGAGGCCGCCCCGATTGATTACATCCGCTACAACGCGCGCACCCAGGTCTTCGCCAAGAGCCTGCCGATGGTCTTCGTCGACGTGATTTCGGCGTCACTGGAGATCATTCAGCATCAGCCCGAGCACCGGACGCGGATGTGGCATATCACCGGTCTACTGCAAAACGGCCTCAAGGAACTGGGCTATGACATTGGGGACACGAAGTCCCCGATCACGCCGGTCTACGTCCCCGCCGGAGACGTGGAGACGGGCATGGCGATGGTGCGTATGCTGCGAGACGAATACGGCGTCTTCGTCTCCGGGGTGGCCTATCCGGTGGTGCCGCGCGGCGTCATCCTGTTCCGCATGATCCCCACCGCGACCCATACCGAGGAAGATGTGGCGGTCACCCTGGACGCCTTCAAGAACCTGCGGGACCGCTTGAAACTGGACCTTTCCCACCACCCCTCGAAGAAAAACCGCTAGCTCAGTCCCGCACGCGTCCCAGCCCCAGCATTTTAACCATCCAGTCAGGCAGGGGTTTTCGCGGATCGCGCTTTCTGAGGTCCAGGTAAAGCCCGAATTTCTTGAATATAGGGATGCGGTGCGTCTCCACGAACTCCACCAGGGTGCCGTCCGGGTCCTCGACGTAGCTGAAGTGGCCCGCCGTATCCCCCATCTCGAAGGACTCGCTGCTGTCCACCGTGAAGGGGAAACCGGCCGCCTCACATCGCTCGCGCAGGGCCGCCATGCCATTCACGTCAAAACAGAGGTGGATGTAACCGAGATCACCCCAGTAACGCCCCTTGAAAACGCGCCGCGGGTCACCTTCCAGGCGCTGCACCAATTCCAGGCGGCTGGCCCCGATGAGGCGGCTCAGGCTGCCCTGACGTGGCCCCGATGGCCCCAGCAAGACGCGCCGCAGCGGCTGATCGCCACCAGGCAGAGAGGCCAGGTCCGCGAAGACGCCGTTCTGGTCATAACCCACGTGGTCATAGCCCAGCACGTCGCTGTAGAGCCGCCGCGCCGCGGTGATGTCCCTGACACCGATGAGGGCGCCGCAGACACCGCCGGTGTCCCGCCCGCGGCGCGCGAACCAGGTCTCACCCTGGACGATGTCCAGCGGGTTGCCCCAGGGATCCCGCAACAGGAAGTGCCTGCCCCCCGATGGGTCAGTGACAACGTCGCTGATAACGTCGAGGCCACACGCCAGCATCGCCCGGTGGGTACGCTCCACGTCCCGTGACTTGATGCGGATGAGATTGATGCCGAGGTCACCGAGCGTCACCGGAACGGGTGGTGGCTGTGGCACGCGCCCGATATACTGCCAAATCTCCAGGCCACTGCCGCCATTCATGTTCACCGCCAGGATGGCGTGGCGCGTCCAGGGCCGGCCACCGGTATAACGCTGCATCAGGCCAGCCTCACCGGCGTCACTGAAGACGGGCACGTCGAGGCCAATCTGCCGGCGGTACCACTTGAAGGCGGCGTGAACGTCCGTCACGCCGAGCCCAACTTGCTGGATGCCGCTGATGATGACGTCGCCCATTTTGCGATATTACCAGCGCGCCAGTTTCTTGAAGTAGGCGACGGCGTCCGGCCTGTCCTTGGGCAAGTAGTCCAGCAGCGCCCCGGGCGGGAAGCGCGGCACGTAGTTCTGGTACATGTCCGTGTAAAGCTCCTTGGGGAAATTGGGGATCAGGTGTTTCCTGCGGTAGTCCGCCATCGGGATGCTGGCGATGACGATCGTCTCCATCGGGCTTGAAGCTTCGGACATAATGCGCCCGTCGTAATCAAAGATGGCACTGGCGCCGGCGGCGCGGTCACCAAGCGCCCGATCCGGGGTCACCGCGTGGTTGATGAAGACGCCGTAGACCCCGTTCACCATGCAACCGGCCTGAAGGTCCAGCCGCAGGCTATCAAAGCCGCCGCCGCGGTAAGCCGGCAGGCCGACGCGGGACCAGTAACCGCCGCCGATGGTCATCAGCCGAGTAATCAGTTCCGCGCCCTTCACGGAGTAAGCGCGGACCGCCTCCGGCTCGTAGACGCAGGGGGCCAGCGCCAGGTTGCCGATGTCCGTCCGCGCCACCGGGAAGACGGCGTCCCAGCCGTACATCTCGACGAAGCGTTCCAGCACGTCGTAGACGGTGGTGGAGAAGGCCAGGCCAGAGAGTTGGCGGTGCTTCCAGATCTGGTAGACGATGTCCCCGCCGGGGCCGATGATGATACCCATGTCCATGAAATGTCCCGGCCATTCCTTGATCTTGCCGTAACAGCCGAAGCAGATGTAGCAGTTGTACTCTTTGGCCTTCTTACCGATGGCCTCGGTTTCCGGGCCCGGTACCTCGATAGCGTGGCGCAGTTCCGCTTCCCGGTCCCCGCTGATGTTGAAACCCTGGAGCACGAACTCGTGGAAGATCAGCAGGTCGTATTTAATGTCTCGCCGCAGGTCAAAGTCCTGCGACTCGTCGACCATCCAGATGAGCCGATCGAGGTTCTCCTTGATTTGCTTTTCACCCTTGGACGGGTCGTCAATGTTCAGCTTAGACTGCACCACCGCCACTGTGATGTCATCGTGACGCAGCGGTGCCGTTTCATAACCGTCCGCCGGCTTTTCTTCGCCCGCTGTCATTCAGCCACCTCCGGAATCTGTTAATATGTCCTAGTATAATACACAAAGCGGCGGCGCCGGGGCCAGTCCCGGGCGCGGCATGATGTGAAGACGCCAGAACGGAGGCAAATGAAAGCGCTATACATTGACTACGGGACCTGTATTGGCTGTGATTTCTGCGCCCAGCGCTGCTCGCTGGAGAAAACCGGGAAAGTGAAACCGGCGCAATCCCGAATCCACATCGTCAAGGTTGAGGCGGCGGGTACCATGATACCCGCCGCCTGCCGCCACTGTGACGATCCCTTATGCCTGCCCGCCTGCCCGGAGAACTGCATCAGCAAAGACGCGGTGACGGGCCTGGTGAGTATCGACGAACCGGCCTGTATCGGCTGCATGAAGTGCGTCTGGGCCTGCCCCTACGCCGGGCCGGTGA
>CAZPSW010000024.1:0-3089 GCA_964589255.1 uncultured Dehalococcoidales bacterium | reverse complement strand
CCGGCACGCTGCAATACACCGAACTTGACGCCGCTATGAAAATACACAAGGATCAGGGTGAGGCGGAACTGGCGGTGCTGCTGGAAATAATCTCACCGACCGTAATTACCGATAAGCACCGCCATTAATAAAAACGCGGCGTAACCAATTGAGGATGAGTGAAGATGAAAGACCTGCGCTCGTTTCTAGCTGAAGTTAAAGCTCTGGGTCCGGCCTACTACCGCGAGATCAAGAAGCCGATCGGTTTTGAATACGAACTCACCGTATTGCAGTTGAAGCTGGCGCGGGACGGGTTCTACCCGGTGCTCTACGCCGCCCAGGTGAACGGTTCCAACCTGCCAGTGGTGAGTGGCCTCTTCGGGGATTACGGCACCATGGGCATCGCCCTCGGACTGACCCCGGAGAGCATGGCGCGGGATGGGCATGCCAGCGTACTGGCGGAATACGTGCGGCGGCAGCCGGATTTCAAACCAATCATGGAGCTGGCGGCGAAAGACGCCCCGGCGCAGGAAGAGGTATTAACCGGGGACGCGGTGAACCTGCTGAGGCTGCCCGTGCAGAAGCACGCGGCGCACAACCGTGGCCGTTTTGTGACGGCGGGGGCAACCATCACCCGTGACCCGGACAGTGGTACTCTGAACGCCGGGGTCTACCGCCAGCTGGTGCTGGGGCCCAACCGTTACACCTGCAAGATGGTGGCCAGCCACGACGGCGCGCATAACGTGGAAAAATGGCACCGCAGGGGTAAAGCGGCACCGGTGGTGACCTTCATCGGGCATCACCCGGCGACGCTGATCGCGGCCGGATTCTCCCTGGAAGCCGGGCGCAGTGAACTGGAATACATGGGCGCCCTGCTTGGTGAACCGCTGGCGGTGGTGCCGGGCCGCACGGTAGACCTGCCGGTACCGGCTCACGCGGAGATTGCCATCGAGGGTGAGATACGCCCCGGTGACATGGACGAGGACGCCCTCTTCAGCGAGGCCCGCGGCACTTACGATTCCGGCCCCAGCGTGCCTGTGATCAGTGTCAGCGCCATCACCATGCGGCGGGACGCCATTTACCAGGACCTCTGCCCGGTGCACCCGGAGCACACCATGCTCAACGTGCCGGGCCGGGAGATGACGGCGCTGGCCCGGGTGCGGGCGGCGGTACCCGGGGTGCAGGCGCTGCACGTTGGCCCCGACGGTGATGTCACCAAGATCCATTTTTACGTCTCCATCAAAAAGAAAACGGAGGGCGACGCGGCGGCGGTGGCCCGGGCGGTGATGCAGGCTACGGAATTCGCCAAATTCATCGTGGTGGTGGACGCAGACATTGACATCTTTCACCAGCCGGATGTGCTCTGGGCACTGACGACACGCTTCCAGGACCCGTCCCAGGCGAGCCATTTTCAGTACGGACGGGGCACTCTCAGCGTGATCGACGCCACCTGCCGGCTGGACCAGCCTTTCCAGGAACGGGCACTGCCTCCCGCCGCGGCGCGGGACAGCATCACGCTCCGGGACTACCTGGCCTGAAACGGCGGCCCCAGGCACGTAAACGCTTGCCCCTTTACAAAACGGTCGAGTTATGTCTATAATAGTGTAGACATAACATGAACATCACCTATCCTGACTCAGACTCTTCTCTTGGACACTGCCCCGGTTTCCCCCGGAATTTTCGGAAATCCCCGCCCGGGGTGCGCTTGTACCCGGCGCGCCAGTTTTTCCCCAATAAAAGTGAGGCACAACTTTGACTTTCGAATCCTTTAACCTGCACCCGTCGATCATGGACGGGGTGCACGACCTCCGTTATCAGGAACCCACCCCGATCCAATCCCAGGCGATACCGCCCACCATGAAAGGACGTGACGTCATCGGCCTGGCCCAGACCGGCACCGGCAAGACGGCGGCCTTCGTCTTACCGGTACTGCACCGCCTGCGCCAGAGCCCACGCGGCCGCGTCGGGGCGTTGGTGATCTCCCCCACCCGCGAACTCGCGGAACAGACCTACCAGTCTTTCCAGGAACTTGGCCGCTACACCGGCCTGCGCGCCGTCTCCGTCTACGGCGGCGTGGCGATGTCACCGCAGATCTCGAAGATACGCGCC
This sequence comes from uncultured Dehalococcoidales bacterium, assembly GCA_964589255.1. Taxonomy (GTDB): domain Bacteria; phylum Chloroflexota; class Dehalococcoidia; order Dehalococcoidales; family SURF-40; genus CAZPSW01. The sequence goes on along the minus strand of CAZPSW010000024.1, from coordinate 1,001 downwards.
GGCGCCGAGATCGTGATCGCCTGTCCCGGCCGCCTGCTGGACCACCTCTGGAACGGTAACCTTGACCTTTCACACCTGGAAGTGCTGATCATCGACGAAGCGGACCGTATGTTTGACATGGGTTTCCTGCCGGACATCCACAACATCCTGCGCTGCATATTACACCCGCACCAGACGCTGCTCTTTTCGGCCACCATGCCGGGGGACATCCGCAAACTGGTGCACGACATCATCCATGACCCGGTCACCGTACAGATTGGCCGGAGCGCCCCGGCGGCCACCGTTTCGCACGCTCTTTACCCGGTGAAGCAACCGCAAAAGACAGAACTGCTGATGGCGTTACTGCGCCGTACCGATACCGACTCGGTACTCGTCTTCACACGCACCAAGCACGGCGCAGAAAGGGTGGCGTCGCAACTGAAGCGCGCCGGCTTCCCGGCCCGGGCACTACAGGGTGACCAGCCCCAGAGCCGGCGGCAGGCCACCATCGACGGCTTCCGCAACGGCAATTTCCAGATCCTGGTGGCCACCGATATCGCCGCCCGCGGGATTGACGTTTTGAGCATCTCCCACGTTATCAACTACGACATGCCGGACACCACCGACGCCTACACCCACCGCATCGGGCGCACCGGGCGCGTCAACCAGAGCGGTGACGCGATGACCTTCATGACCCATGCCGACGCCCAGATGGTACGCGCCTTGGAGAACGTGCTCAAGGCACCGATCGAGCGCCGGGTGCTGCCCGGCTTCGAGGACAGTTCGCCGGCCCCCGCACCGGCGCCTGCCCGTCCCCCCGCCGGGAATAACCGTGGACGGCGCCGCACGCGTCCCCATACCGGTTGGGGAGGCCGTAATGGCGGGCGCCAGCAACCGGTGGCGCCGCGCCGCTAGAGTTTACGCCACGGTGGTCACACGGCCCACACGTGTTTCTCCGGCGCAACCCCCAACCCCCTGACCCCCTTCCACGGAGATAGGGATTCTGAATGGGAGAGTGTCAC
>CAZPSW010000023.1:0-13394 GCA_964589255.1 uncultured Dehalococcoidales bacterium | reverse complement strand
GACCAGGTCGTCCGGGGTGGTGGTGGGGTCCAGTATGGTCTGGATGGTGGTGGCGCGGTCGCCGGCCGAAATGCCGGTGGTGACGCCGTGCTTGGCCTCCACCGAGACGGTGAAACCGGTCTCGTGCGGAGAGGTATTGTCCCGTACCATCATCGGGATGCTGAGTTCGTCGAGGCGTTTGCCGCTGACCGGCATGCAGATCAGCCCACGCCCGAACTTGGCCATGAAGTTGATCGCCTCCGCGGAGATCTTGTCCGCGGCGATGCAGAGGTCACCCTCGTTCTCCCGGTCCTCGTTGTCCACGATGATCACGAAGTGACCCTGGCGAATCTCCTCGATGGCTTCCTTTACCCGGTCAATTACCATTATCGCCACACCATAACGTTATGTTAATTATTCTACCAGAAATCCGTGATTCTGTAAAAATTCACGGCTGATACCGCCCGCGTCGCCCTGGCCGAGCAGTTGCGCCACGTACTTCGCGATGATGTCCGCCTCCAGGTTGACGCTGTCCCCGGCGCGGCGCGTCCCCAGCGTGGTGTGCTCACTGGTGAAACCGACGATGGAAACGCGGAAACCGCTCCCGTCACGGGCCACCACCGTCAGGCTGATGCCGTCCACGGAAACGAATCCCTTTGGCGCCACGTAGCGCATCAGTTCCGCCGGGGCGTCAATGCGCAGCAGCGTGGCGGCGCCTTCCGGGGTGACCGCGGCGACGCGGCCGGTGGTGTCCACGTGGCCCTGCACGAGGTGCCCGCCGAGGTGTCCGCCGAAGGCGAGTGCCCGCTCCAGGTTGAGCGGGTCGCCGGGGCGCAATTCGCCCAGATTTGAGCGCCGGTTCGTTTCCGCCATCAGGCCGACGCTGAAACCGGCGGCGTCGATCTGCGTCACGGTGAGGCAGACGCCGTTGACGGAGATGCTGTCACCGAGTTTGGTGCCCTCGAGCACCAGCGTGGCGCGCACTGCCAGCCGCTCCGCGCTGACGGTGTTCACCGTGCCGATCTCTTCGATGATACCGGTAAACATCTTAAACCCCGATGTAGCCGCTGATCATAACGTCCCCTTCGCAACGGTCAATGCGCAGTTGTTTTAACGCCAGTGCGTCCGCCACCGCGGCCACGCCGTGGCCGCCGACCGGGGTGGCGGCCTGACTGCCGCCGATGATGATCGGCGCGATGAAGGCCACCACCTTGTCCACTAGCCCGGCGTCGAAGAGGGAACCGAAAAGGGTACCGCCACCCTCCACCAGCACCGAAGTGATGCCGCGCCCGCCAAGCTTCCGCAGCATTCCCGCCAGGTCCACCCGCCCGTCTCCGTGGGGCACCGTCAGCACCTCGGCGCCGAGCTTCTGGTAAGCGGCCAGCGGCTCTGCTTTCAATGGACCGCTGGTGACGATCATCGTCTTGCCGTTCTTCTGGAAGAGCCGTGCCTTTGGAGGCGTTCGCCCGCTGCTGTCAACGATGACGCGTAACGGCTGGCGGTGCCCGGTGCCGCCCTGGCCGCCGCCGCCGCGGGCGGTCAGACGCGGGTCGTCCGCCAGCACGGTGTTGACACCGGCCATGACCGCGTCGGTGGTGTGGCGCAACTGGTGTACGTAGCGGCGCGAGGCCTCGCTCGATATCCAGCGGGAGTCCCCGGTACGGGTGGCGATCTTGCCGTCCAGGCTGACGGCGAACTTAGCGGTGACGAATGGTAGGCCGCTGGTGACGTATTTGGCGTAGGCTTCGGTGATCTCGGCGGCGGCCTCGGCTTCCTCACCGACGGCCACCGCGATGCCGGCCTGCTCCAGGGCCGCGATGCCCTTACCGCAGACTTTGGGGTTGGGGTCCATCCCGGCGGCATGAACGGCGCTCACCCCGGCCTTGATGATGGCCGCGGTGCAGGGTGGCGTGCGGCCCTGGTCGCAGCATGGCTCCAACGTCACGTAGAGGGCCGCGTCCCGCGCCGCCGCGCCAGCCTGTTTCAGGGCCACGATCTCGGCGTGGTCGCCCCCCGGCGGCTGGGTGTATCCCTGCCCCACCACCGCGCCGTCCTTGACGAGCACCGCCCCGACGGCCGGATTGGGACTGACGTTGCCCAGCGCCAGGCGTGCCAGCGTCAGAGCCTGAGTCATAAAGTCCATCAGTTGGCATTCTAGCAACGCCCCCTGGAAAGTGCAAATAACCGCGGGCGTCACGGCAACGCGCGGGCGTTGGTAAGACTGGCCAGCTTGGGCTATAATGGGGCAGGCTTACGACTGATGCGTGAATTGATTCGCGATACCCTGTTCATATTGGCGACCGCCGCCATCATTTTCATGGTGATGAATTTCACCCTGCAAACGTCGGTCGTCACCGGTTCCTCGATGGAACCCAGCCTGACACACGGCCAGCGGCTGGTGCTGAGCAAATTGGCCTACCTCAAGACCAGCCCGGAGCGGGGCGACGTGGTCGTCTTCGACCCGCCGCAAAACGAGGGCTCGATCCCGCTCATCAAGCGCGTCATCGCGCTGCCCGGTGAGCAGGTCTGGGCCAGCGACGGGGCGGTCTGGGTTGACGAGATGCGCCTCGTCGAGCCCTACATCAAGGAAGCGCTGCATTACGGCTTCGAGGTCATCACCGTGCCGGAGAACCATTACTTCGTGCTGGGGGACAACCGCAACCAGAGCGCGGATTCGCACCACGGCTGGACGGTGCCGCGCCGTAATCTCATCGCCCGGGCCTGGCTCTCGGTCTGGCCGCCGCAGGTCTGGGGACTGGCCCCCAACGTGGCCGCAGAAGACATCGTCACGGTGGCGCCCTGATGAGTGCTGAAAACGTCAACGCGGAGGAGTTGGCCGCCCGCTGCGGCATGGTTCAGGAAGGGCATTTCCGCCTCACCAGCGGCCTGCATTCGCCGGTCTACTGGGAGAAATTCCGAGTACTGGAAAACCCGAAATACACGGTGGCGCTGGCGGGCCTCATCGCGGATAATTTCCGTGACCGTGATGTCAGCGTGGTGGCCGGGCCCACCACCGGCGGTATCATCCTGGCCTTCGAGGTGGCGCGCCAGCTTGGCGTGCGCGCCGTTTACGCGGAAAAATCAGGCCAGGGTCGCGCCTTCCGCCGCGGTATGCAACTGGCGGCCGCGGACCGCGTGCTGGTGGTCGATGACGTACTCACCACCGGCAAGTCGCTGCGCGAGGTGCTCGACGCCCTGGTACCCACCGGGGCCGAACTCGCCGGTATCGGGGTGCTGGTGGACCGTTCGGAGACGGGGGTGGATTACGGGGCGCCGCTCTTCAGATGCATCCGCGCCCGCCCGGTGACCTACGCGCCGGACGCCTGCCCACTCTGCCGCGCCGGGGTGCCGTTGCAAAAACCGGGCAGCTCTTAGGCGCCCGGCGGCTTTATTTTTCACCCGCAATTGCGCTATAATGAACGCTCCAGTGACCCAACCTGACATTACCGGAGGCGAACTTTGGGCGCTTTGATGATTACTTCGACGCGGGACCGGGCGGGACGTACCACGCTGGCCGCCGCCATCGCACGGCAGTGGCAGGGCGCGGGACGGCGCGTCGCTTATCTGCGGCTCGGTGCGGACGCCGCCGCCACTACCGACGCCACTTTCATGCAGCAGGCCCTGAACCTGGAGGCCGCCAACGTGGCGTCTGCCACCGCTAAAGGCGCCGCCAGGGCACTGGACGGGGTCTCTAACAACGCCGACAGCGTCATCATCGAGGCCGGCTTGGCGACTGACCCGGAAACCCCGGAGGTGGCCCGGGCCAGCGGCGCGGGCGTGGTCTCGGTGGAGGCTTACGAAGACGGCCTGAACTTGATTGACCTGACGGTGAGTTACCGCGCCTTCGGCGACACCTTCCGGGGCGTGGTGCTGAACAAGGTGCCGGGGCACCGGCTGGCACCGATCAGTGCCGAGATCGGTCCGCGGCTGGAAAAGGCCGGCCTCAAATTACTGGCGGCATTGCCGGAGGACCGGCTGCTCTACGCACTCTCCGTGGCAGACATCGGGGACGCCGTCGAGGGGGAGGCGCTGACCGCGCTGGACAAATCTGAAGAGCTGGTGACCGCGGTCATGCTCGGCATTACCGGGCTGGACCGTAACCCGGTCTACTTCAACCGCAAGGCGGCCAAGGCGGCGGTGCTGCGCGTGCGCGCCGCGGATTTACAGATGGCGGCGCTGCAAACGGATACGCGCTGCCTGATCCTCACCGGCGCCGGTGATGTCAGCCAGAGTGTACAGAACCTGGCCGAGATCAAGGACGTGCCGGTGATCAAGGTCCCCGGGACCACCGGGGAGGTACTCGCCAGGATCGAGGACGCTTTCGCCGGCGCGCGTTTTCACCAGACGGGTAAGATGGCTCGCCTCGAGGAGTTGACCGGCGGGCTGGATTTGACCGCCTAGGCGCCCCGCCAGCTGCATCACCCCGGCCAGGGCCCTGACTCAAGTGGCCGCACGGCATATTTTGTATGACACGATTTTGATGGAAGACATGACCAGCGAAGTGACAATAACCGGCCTGAACCCGGCCCAGCAGGCCGCGGTCGAGGTCGTCGAGGGCCCGTTATTGATACTGGCGGGCCCCGGCTCCGGCAAGACGCGTGTCATTACGGAGCGTATTGCCTACCTCATCAAGACGGTCGGTGTCAGCCCGAACCACATCCTGGCGGTGACCTTCACCAACAAGGCCGCCCGTGCCATGCGGGAGCGGATCGGGAACCTGGCCCAGTCCGCGGTAGACCGTATCACCATGGGTACCTTCCACGCCATCAGCGCGCGCTTTCTGCGCCAGGACGGGGCCGTGCTGGGCATTGACCCGCACTTCGTGATCTATGACTCCGATGACCAGATATCAGTGGTCAAGCGCAGCCTGCAACAGCTGGGGCTGGATCCCAAGCAATACGCCCCGCGCGCCGTGGCGAACGCCATCTCCGCGGCCAAGTCCGGCCTGATCACGCCAGAGACGTATACCGGCAAGGCGGGCAGCTACTTCGAGGAGATCGTGGGGCGCGTCTACACCCATTACGACAAGCTGCTGGTAAGCGCCAGCGCGCTTGATTTCGACGACCTTCTGATGAAGGTGACGCAGCTCTTCGAAAACCATCTGGAGATCTTGAAAAAGTACCAGCAGCGCTACCGGCACGTCCTCGTCGACGAGTTCCAGGACACCAATACCGCGCAGTACCGCATCATCCGGGACATCGGCGCCGGTTTCCGCAACATCTGCGTGGTGGGGGACCCGGACCAGTCAATCTACTCCTGGCGCGCCGCGGACCTGCGTAACATCCTCAACTTTGAGAAAGATTACCCGGACGCCCGGGTGCTGATGCTGGAGCAGAATTACCGCTCCACCCAGGCCATCCTCGACGCCGCTTCCTGCGTCATCAAGCCAAACCCCAAGCTGCGTGAACGCAAACTCTGGACAGAGAACGAGGTCGGCACCCCGCTGACGGTGGTGGAGACTTACACCCAGCAGGAAGAGGCCCAGTTCGTGGTCAGCGAAGTGGAACGGCTGGTGGCCCGCGGGGATTTCGCGCCGCGTGATTTCGCGGTGATGTACCGCACCAACGCCCAGTCCCGCACTCTGGAAGAGGCCTTCATCCGCTACGGCACCGCCTACAAGCTGGTGGCGGGCACCCGCTTTTACGAGCGCCGCGAGGTCAAGGACATCATCGCCTACCTGCGCGTGGTGCTCAACCCCGGTGACAGCGTCAGCCTGATGCGCATCATCAACGTGCCGGGGCGCGGCATCGGCCAGCGCAGCCTGGCGTCCCTCCAGAGTTGGGCGCGGGAGCAGGGCATCACCGAATACCAGGCGCTGGAAGAGGTGGCCGGCGGTGTTGCCGCGGACCAGCGTTTCACGCCGCAACTGCGGCGCGCGCTGACCGCCTTCGCCGGGATCACCCGGGACCTCAGTGAGGCCAGCGGTAAGCTGGACCTGCTGGCGCTCTTCGACCGGGTACTGGAGCGCACCGCCTACCGTGAGCACCTCTTCGCCGAGATCGACGGCGAGGAGCGCTGGGAAAACGTGATGGAACTGCGCACGGTGGCCAAAGACTACGCGGAATACCCGCCGCGCGAGGGGCTGGCGCTCTTCCTTGAGGGCGTGGCCCTGATATCAGACATTGACGGCCTCAACACCGAGGTCGACGCGGTGACCCTGATCACCCTGCACCAGGCCAAGGGTCTGGAGTATCCGGTGGTCTTCATGGTGGGCATGGAGGACGGCATCCTGCCGCACATCCGCTCCTTCGATGACGCGGGGCAGATGCAGGAGGAACGCCGCCTCTGCTACGTCGGCATCACCCGCGCCGAGAAACACCTCTACCTGGTGCGTGCCTTCCACCGCAGCCTGGCCGGTCAGGTCGGCATCGGCAAGCCGTCGCGTTTTCTGGATGATATTCCGGCGCGCCTGACGCAGAGCGGCACCCGGGCCGCCGCGGTGGAGACCCAGGCGCAACGTGCGCTCTACAACTGGAACCGCCCTCAACCCGCGGCGTCCGGGCCGTCCACGCCCGGTGCGCCGCTGAAGGACGGGCAACACGTGCACCACGCCCAGTTTGGTGAAGGTGTCGTCGTCGCCAGTAAGGCGGTGGGGGACGACTTCGAGCTGGTGGTGGCCTTTAACGGCGGCGTCAAGAAACTGTTGGCCAGTTTCGCGCGGCTGGAGAAAACGGACTGACGCGGCGCCACCAGCCCACCCGTTTAAGGTAGGGTTTCACCCTACGACCTGATGATAGCGGGGGCGTGCCCACGCCCCAAACACGGCAACAATCGTTCCCCTTCCCCAGTCAAAAAGAGTAAAAGAGGCGAAACCTCTTAATCTAATATCCCCTTCCCCCTGATTTTAGGGGAAGGGGTCAGGGGATAGGGTCACCCCAAAACAATAAAAAGGGCGTCCCGCGGGACGCCTCAAAGCCCGAACTGATTTACGAAACTAGCGCTCCAAAACCATCGCCATGCCCTGACCGCCGCCGATGCAGAGCGAAGCCAGCCCATATTGACAGCCGCGCCGCGCCATCTCGTAGGCCAGCGTCACCACGATGCGCCCCCCGGTACAACCGATGGGGTGACCCAGGGAGATGCCGGAACCGAGCGGATTGACCTTGTCCATGTCATTCTCCAGGCCGAGTTCCCGGATGACGCCAATGGCCTGCGAGGCGAAGGCCTCGTTGAGTTCAATGGCACCCATGTCCCCGACGCCGAGACCGGCGATGTGCAGCGCCTTCAGCGTCGAGGGTACCACGCCGAGGCCCATGTAGGCCGGATCAACGCCGCCGGTGGCATATGACTTGATCTTCGCCAGCGGCTCCAGGCCCAGCTCTTTGGCCCGGTCCGCACTCATCACCAGCACCGCGGCGGCGCCATCGGTGATGCCCGAAGAATTACCGGCAGTGACGGAGCCGTCCTTCTTGAAAACCGGCGCCAGCTTACCCAGCGCCTCGACGGTGGCGGCGCGGGGGTGTTCATCAACCTCGAAGGACACCATCTCCCGCTTCACCTTGACCTCGAGGGGCACGATCTCACCCTTGAAGAGGCCGTCCTGGGTGGCCTTCAGGGCGCGGTCCTGACTGGTGGCCGAGAGCGTATCCTGTTCTTCACGGGTGATGCCGTAAATCTCTGCGATGTTCTCCGCGGTGATGCCCATGTGATAGTTGTTGAAGGTCTCCCAGAGCCCGTCATGGACCATGCCGTCGACCATTTCCGCGTTGAACATGCGCGCGCCCCAGCGGGCCTTGGGCATGTAATACGGCGTGGAACTCATCGATTCCTGGCCGCCGGCGATCACGGCAGCGGCGTCCCCGGCGCGGATCGACTGCGCCGCGAGGGCGATCGACTTCATGCCGGAAGCACAGATCTTGTTCACTGTGAAGGCATTCACTTCCTTGGGGATACCGGCGTAGATGCTGGCCTGGCGCGCCGAGTTCTGCCCCTGCCCCGCCTGGAGCACATTGCCCATGATGACCTCGTCGATCTCAACCTCTTTGAGGGCGGCGTCCCAGCCGCCGTACTGCTGTTCCAAGTCGATCGGGCCGGCGCCCTTGAAAACGCCGGGAGCGTAATCCAGCACCCGTGCCGAGACCCTGGGACGCAGCCCGGCGCGGGTGAGCACGTCACGGATCACGGCGGCGCCGAGCCGGGGCGCCGAAACGTCCTTCAAGGCCCCGCCGAAATTGCCGATGGCCGTCCTGGTGGCGCTTACAATCACAACTTCAGTCAACGTGTCCCCCTGTCATTATCCCCCGTGCGGGGCTAGCTGTAGTCGTAGAAACCCTTGCCCGTCTTGCGCCCCAGCCAGCCCGCGGCGACCATCTTCTTGAGCAGCGTCGGTGGCGCGAACTTGGGGTCTTTCAGTTCGTCATAGAGCGCGTTGGCGATAAAGAGCACGGTGTCCAGACCCACCAGGTCGGCCAGTTCCAGCGGCCCCATCGGGTGGTTCAGGCCAAGCTTGGCGCCGGTGTCCAGCGTCTTGGCGTCGCAGATGCCGTTCTGTACCATCGTGATGGCGTGCAGGATCAGCGGGTTGGCGAGCTGGTCAACGACGAAAGCGGGCACGTCCGGCACCACGATCACCGTCTTGCCTAGGGACTCCCCGAACTCTTTCATCAACGCCACGGTGGCGTCATCGTTGAGGATGGTGCGGATCAGCTCCATCAGCTTCATGATGTGCACCGGGTTGAAGAAGTGCATGCCGATGACCTTGTCCTTGCGCCCGGTTGACTTGGCCATGTCGATCACCGAGAGGCAAGAGGTGTTGGAGGCGAATATAGTGCTCGGTTTGCAGATCTTGTCGAGGTCACCGAAGACCTTCTGCTTCAGGTCCATCTTCTCTACCACCGCCTCGATCACCACGTCACAATCCGCGAAGTCCTTCATGTCCGTGGTACCCTTGAGCCGCGCCAGCGTGGTGTCAACGTCCGCCTGGGTGGCCTTGCCCTTCTCCACCGCCTTGGCGAGGGTCTTATTGATGGTACCGAGGCCCTTGCTCAGCAATTCGTCACTGATCTCCGAGACGACCACCTCATAGCCCGCCTGGGCACTGGCCTGGGCGATACCCGCCCCCATCAGGCCGCAACCAACGACACCAACTTTCTTAATTCCCATCAGTTTCCTCCGAGTTTATTTTAACGACCCTTGAATTCCGGTTTACGTTTGGCGATGAAAGCGGAAGTGCCTTCGTCAAAGTCCGCGGTGTGGGTGCAATAGGCGTTGAGCATGTACTCCAGGCGCAGTCCGTCATCGAGCGGCATTTCGCTGCCGCGCAGCATCGCCTGCTTCGCCGAGCGCACCGCCAGCGGCGCCGCCTTGTTGATGCGCTCCGCCATCTTAACCGCTTCCGCGACCACTTCTTCCACCGGCACCACCGAGTTCACGAGGCCCCACTGTAAGGCCTCGTCGGCGGGGATGATCTTACCGGTATAGAGCATCTCTGCGGCCCGGGCCGGTGAGATCACGCGGGGCAGCCGCTGCGTGCCGCCGTTACCGGGGATCAGGCCCAGGGTGACCTCCGGCAGGCCGAGCTTGGCATTCTCCCCGGCGATGCGAATGTCACAGGCCAGCGCGATCTCCAGGCCACCGCCGAGGCAGAAACCCTTGATCGCGGCGATCAGCGGCTTCCAGATGTCCAGGCGGCGGCAGTGAGAACGCGGGAAGTTCCACATGCTCTCGCTGTTATCCCTAAGAAAGGGTAGCGTTTCTTTAATGTCCGCCCCGGCGCAGAAGGACTTGTCCCCTGCCCCGGTGAGGATGCCCACCCGGACGTCATCGTCAGCCTGGAAGTCCAGCATCGCCTGCTCCAAGAGACGGTTGACATTGATATTGAGCGCGTTCATGACGTCCGGGCGGTTGATCGTGAAATAGGCGATTCTGCCCTCTTTGCGGTATTCAAGCTCTGCCATGGATTACCTCCTCAGGCCGTTTAGTGACCCCCGCGGCGGGCCGGACGATAGCACCAGGAAGGGGTGGGAACACGGCTTAATTTTATCAATTGCCAGTCTCAGGTGTCAAGACCAAACGGCTGGCCGTTCGAATAGCGTCAGACGATCAGATTCAGGGCGCCGGGGAGCACGCTGAAGGTGGCCGGGGCCTCCCCCAGCAGTTCGCCGTCCACCTGTAATGCCATGGGGCGCGCCGGGGTAATCTCTACCATTTTGGCGCGGTAAGTATAGACCTTCGGGTGGCGTACGTGGGTGCCGCGGTAAAGCGGCCGCAACTGGGAGATCAGGTCCAGGGCATTGATGTTGCCGATCACCATCACCTCGAGCAGGCCGTTATCGATTTCGGCACCCGGCGTCATCATCATACCGCCGCCGCCGTACTTGCCTTTAGCCATCATCACGGTGAAGACGCGCCGTGGTTCCGCCTTGCCGTCAATGGTCAGCGTGACCTCCCGCGCCCGGTAGTTGATGAAGGTGGTGAGCAGCCCCAGCAGGTAGGATGGGGTGGTCCCCAGCACCTTGTATTTCTGGGTAGTGTTGCGTACCACCTCCGCGTCAAAACCGATGCCGGCGATGTTGATGAAACAGCATTCCATGGGCTGGCCCTGCCGCTGGTAGCGCACCAGTCCCAGGTCAACGCGCCGCGTCAGCGGCGCCAGCAGACGCAGGCAAGCCAGTTCCAGGTTGGCGGGTAAAGGCGTGGAACGGAGGTAGTCACTGCCGGTGCCGGTGCTCAAAATACCGAGCGCCGCGGCGTCCAGTGCCCCGGACCGCCAGAGGCCATTGACCACCTCGTGCAGGGTGCCGTCACCACCCACCGCCACCAGCGCCGGGAAGCCCCTTTTCGCCGCCTCTGCGGCCAGTTCCGCGGCGTGGCCGGGGCCCTCCGTGAGGGCGTGCTCGAAACGCAGCCCCAGGCGCGTTAACAGTTCCTGTACCGATGGCCAGCGGCGCGCCGTTTTGCCCGCCCCGGCATTTGGGTTGACGATGAGATAGACTGGCGGATTCCCCGTTACGGCCACGCTTTACCCCCGGACTGCGGCCAATATAGCATAGTTAGAGCAGCAGCATGGCGTCCCCGAAACTGTAAAAACGGTAACGCTCACGGACCGCCTCCCGGTAAGCGCGGTCAATCAGGGCCTTGCCCGCGAAGGCGCAGACGAGCATCAGCAGGGTGGAACGCGGCAGGTGGAAATTGGTCAAAAGCGCGTCAATCACGCGGAAGCGGTAGCCCGGCGTGATGAAGATGCCCACCCAGTCCGCATAGGACTCCGCGTTTTGCAGCGCCCCCGCCTGGGCCGCCCCCTCCAGCAGGCGCGTAGCGGTGGTGCCGACGGCGATGACGCGGCGGCCCTCGCGTTTGGCGTCGCTGATCTCGGCCGCCGCTGCCCCGTCGATGACGCCGTATTCGCGGTGGATGGGGTGACGGCGCAGGTCCGCCACGCGCACCGGCTGGAAGGTGTCCAACCCCACGTGCAGCGTCACCATCACCCTCCTTACGCCCAGGTCATCGATCTTTTGCAGCAGGTGGGGCGTGAAGTGCAGCCCCGCCGTCGGTGCCGCGGCGCTGCCGGGAACCCTGGCGTAGACCGTCTGGTAGCGCTCCGGGTCAGATAACGGCGTGTGGATGTAGGGCGGTAACGGCATCACCCCGAGCGCCGCCAGCCGGGACGCGTCACTGAAGCGCAGGCGCCGTACGCCGTGGGGTAAAGTACTCACCAGTTCCGCGGTCACCCCGGTGGCATTGTCCCCCTGCGTGAGTTCCAGCTGGCTGCCGTCCGGCAGGCTCTTACCGCGGCGTACCAGGGCCTGCCAGAGATCGTCCTTTTCCGGACGCAGCAGCAGTATCTCAACATGACCGCCGGTCCGCGGTTTGCGGGCCTGGAGACGGGCCGGAATGACCCGGCTGTCATTGAAGACGAGCACGTCACCGGCGCGCAGGTACTGTGTCAGGTCGGTGAAATGCCGGTGCTTGATGGCGCCGTCCTCGCGCCCGGCCACCAGCAGGCGCGAAGCGTCCCGCGGTTCTAACGGCGTCTGGGCGATGAGGTCCGGGGGCAGGTCGTAATCAAAGTCTTCGGTACGCATTATGTCAACTATTTTTTAGGGTCTGCGCCGCTTTATTTGATTATTTGGGGTGACCCTATTCCCTGGTAAGGTGTACATAATCCGGTGACGCGCTACTTCAACGCCGCGGCCAGGATCTCCGAAATATCCTTCACCCGCACGCCCTCGACGCCGGAGTCCTTGAGCCCATCCTCCATCATCGTCATGCAGTACGGACAGGAAACCGCCACCGTGTCCGGGTTCGTCTTCAAAGCCTCCTCAACACGGGCCTTGTCAATGCGCGTACCCAGGTTTTCCTCCATCCACATGCGCCCGCCCCCGGCCCCGCAACAGAATGAATTCTGGTGGTGGCGCGCCATCTCCAGTGGGGCGCTGCCGGTGGCCGCCGCCAAAACCTGGCGCGGTGCCTCGTAAACATCATTGTAACGGCCCAAATAGCAGGAATCGTGGCAGACGACGCGCCCCGGCACGGCACCGGCCTCAAGCTCCAGCTTACCGGACGCGATGAGATCAGCAATCAGTTCGCTGTGGTGCCGCACGTTAAGCTCCAGGCCATACTGCTGGTAGTCATTGAGCAGCGTGCTGAAGCAGTGCGGGCACTGCGTGATCACCTTCGTCACGCCCCGGTCCTCAAGCAGCTTGACGTTGGCCCGGGCCATTTGCTCGAAGACGTATTCATTCCCGAGGCGCCGCACTGAATCCCCGCAACAAAGTTCATCCCGCCCCAGCACGCCCCAGCTGACGCCGGCGCGATCCAGCAGTTGGGCGGTGGCCTGGGTGACGCGGCGCGCCCGGGCGTCGAAACTGCCGGCGCAACCGACGTAAAAGAGATACTCCGTCTCACCCGCCACGAAGGGCTTTACCGCCCGGTCCTGGGCCCACTTGGTGCGCTCTGCCGGGGCCATGCCCCAGGGGTTGGAACGGCCCTCCATGTTCTCGAAGAAGAGCCGCAGTTCCGGCGGGAAGTCGGCTTCTTGCTGCACCAGGTGGCGCCGCAGTTCAACCACGCGCGGCACGTGCTCAATGAAAACGGGGCAGACCTCCATGCAGTGACCGCAGGTGGTGCAGGCCCAGATGGCCTCGGGGGAGATGGTACCCTCCACGTCCTCACCGATCAATGCCTGTACCGCCTGATGGCCGTCCCGCAGGCGGGCGCCGTTACGCAGCAGGCTGACCTTGATGTCATGCAGCAGCAGGCGCGGGTTCAGCGGCTTGCCGGTGCTGGTGGCGGGGCAAACGTCAGCGCAGCGGCCGCATTCGGTGCAGGAAAGGGAGTCGAAGAGGCCCTTCCAGGGGAAACCGCTGACGTCACCGGCCCCGTAGGAAACCGCCTCCGCGGTGAAATCCTCGCGGGGCTGGGTGTTGACCGTCTCCAGGGCCTTGAAATAGCAGTTGGGTACCGCCGTCAGTACG
>CAZPSW010000022.1:9062-13408 GCA_964589255.1 uncultured Dehalococcoidales bacterium | reverse complement strand
AGGATACCAGTTGTTAAGTTAGAGATAAAGCCATCTTAGCCTCAGGTGCCGGCGGACGGTATCCATGGAAGCGATTTCGGCCTGCGGTTTTTCGGGAATGCTCCAGGGTTTTGATGACGATGGTAAAGCTATGATATTACGGTATCCCAAGGAATTACAAAAAGTCTACCAAGCTGGCAGAACGCTGGTCACTGGCGAATAGACATGACGTATCAAGCCGTAAGTGCTTCAAGCTTTTATGTTGAAGTCCACCATCCTACCGGCAACGTGGGGAGTAATGATTACATTGGGTAGCTCCCAGAGGTTGTTATCAGGAAGTAACGGCTCGGTGGCAAAGACGTCCAACCCCGCCCCCGCGATTGACCTGGTGGAGAACAAGTTCAAGTTCCTGCGTTACGTGGAACGGACGGAAAACATACAGATCCTGAAACTGCCCGCCAAGTTCGGCCGGAAATAGTTTCTGAGGGGTCCCGCCTCTTTGCTCGGGTTGGATCGGTCTGTAAGCCTAGTCCTTTTCGTTACCGGCAATGATGACGCTGACCGCGGCCCCGGCGGTGGTGCCGCCGATGTTATGCGTCAACCCCAGGCGCGGGTTCTTGATCTGCCGTGCCTCGGCGCGGCCACGCAGCTGCAAACAGACCTCGTACATCATGCGCAGCCCGGTGGCCCCCAGCGGATGCCCAAAGCATTTCAGGCCGCCGTCGGTGTTCACCGGCAGCCTGCCCGCGTGCCCAAAGGTACCCGCGGCCACATCTTTGGCGGCCTGGCCGCGCGGGCTCCAGCCCAGGTCCTCATAGGTCACCAGTTCGGTGATCGTGAAACAGTCATGCACCTCGGCGTGGCTGATGTCCCCGGGCGCGATACCGGCCTCGGCATAAGCCGCTGCAGCGGCGCGGGCGGATTCCTCGACGTGGGTGTAATCATAATCCTGGCTGAGAAAACCCTCACGCGGGCCGACACTGATCTGCATCGCCTTCAAATAGACCGGGTCAGCGCGGAACCGGGACGCCATGTCGGCGCGCACCAGGACCGCCGCGGCGGCGCCATCGGTAACCCCGCAGCAGTCAAAGAGGCCCAGCGGCCAGGAGACGATGGGGGCATTAACGACCTCCGAGATGCTCAGTTCCCGGTGGAAGTGGGCCTTGGGAGCGAGCATACCGTGATGGTGGTTCTTGACCGCGATTTCGGCGAGCAGCCGTTTGCCCTCCTCCGGTTTCAGGCCGTAGCGGTGGAAATAACGCGTCGCCATCATGGCATAGCCCCCCGGCCCGGTGCGGCTGCGCTGCCGGTAGGTGTTATCCGAGTTCATTTTGTCGTGCGGCAGGCCACTGTAACTGTCGTCCTTGAGCTTCTCCACGCCCACCACCAGCGCGATGTCACAGGCCCCCGCCGCCACCGCATAGGCGGCGTTACGCAGCGCGTCGGAACCGGTGGCGCACTGGTTCTCGACCCGCGTCACCGGGATGTAGCGCAGTTTCAGCGCCTCCGCCAGCACGATGCCGGTCTGCCCACTCCAGACGGTGCCCAGCCAGGCCGCCTGAACGTCCTGGGGGCTGATACCGGCGTCTGCGAAGGCTTCGTAGGCCGCGTCGATGATCATGTCTTTGGTGCTCAGCGCCCAGTTCTCCCCGAACCGGGTGCAGCCGATGCCGACGATGGCGACCTTATCCTTGATGCTTTCCATATCCCGTCCCCCGTGCCCGCGTGATCAATAACGCAGCGGGCGGCCTTTCCACCAGTAGTTGTAGTTGTGCCCCGCCTCGCTAATACGGCGGAAGGTCATTTCAACAGCGGCGCCGATCTCCAATTCCGCCTCGGTGCAGTCCGTCATGTCCCCCACGAACCGCCCGCCTTCCGCATAATCGATGGTAATCACGGTGGTCGGCGGGTTGGGGTTGAAGACCAGGTTGTCCTGGCAGAAGGTGAAAAGCCGGCCCACGCGGCGTTGTAACGGCCAGTGTTCGTAATTGTCCTTGACGCCGCACTTGACGCAGATGCGCTGTAATGGATACTGCACCGTACCGCAGGCCAGGCAGCGGCTGCCGTGCAGCGCCAGCCCCCCGTCATTATCCCGTAGCAGTGCCGGCGCCGCGGGCCGCTCCGGGTCCGGACGGGCCGGGGGTTGCCGTTGCAGCAGGTGACGCCACTGGAGGTACGATTCGTAGCTCGGCACCGGCTGCCTGACGGCGATCTGCCGCTTCACGCCGCGCCTGTTTTTCAGCTTCTTGATCTGTGCCGTAACCCTAAATATAAAGACATCACAACCGTCCCCGAAGGCCACCAGCATGATGCGCTCCCCGGGTGCGGCGTCTTCCAGCGCGCCGGCAAGCGTAAGCAGCGGCGCCGCGGCGCCGGTATCGCCGACCGGTTCCCGCAAGGTATCGAGGAGCTGGGTTTTGGCGTCAAAACCCAGCTTTTTGGCGAGCCGCGCGGCGGCGCGCGGCAGCGGCGTGGTAAATATGACGCGCTGTATATCAGACGGTGGCAGCGCGCATTCTGCCAGCGCCTGCGCCACGGCAACCAGCACCACCCGTTCCACGCTGGCCTCAATCACAAAACGGTCTTCCCAAGCACGCACAAAGGTATCCCGGTCCCGGCGCCAGACATCCACCACGGTGTCGCTACGGGTGACGTAACCCTCGATCTCAGCGATTACGTCTCTATCACCGACGCTGACCGCCGCGGCCCCATCACCGAAATTCATTTCCTGCTCACTGCCGGGATGTCCCAGGCGGGTCTCGGCGGCGGTCACGAGCACGTTCTTGGCGCTGCCCGCGCGCACGCTGTCCAAGGCCGCGCGCAAGGCACCGGTGGCACAGCGCTGGGATCCGGCGAAATCCATTGTTATGGCGCTCGGCGGCAGGTCCAGCACGGTGGCGGCGACGGCGGCCGCCTGCTTTTCCCGGTACGGCGAAGTGGTGGAGGCGAAATAGAGTGCGTCGGGGACGGTGTCAAAATCCGCAGTGCAGTCCAGCGCCGCACCCACCGCCAGTGTCAGACTGTCTTCGTCGTAACCAGCCACCGCTTTTTCGCCCGGCGGCGCCCCGGTCTGCCAGGCCCTGGCGATGTCGGTCCGCGCCAACCGGTAATAAGGGATGTAAGCCCCGTAGGACGTGATACCCGCCATTTCCCGCTCCTTTGGCCGCGCCAGCGGCGCCGCCCGGTTACAGTTCGATTTCTTTCAGGTCCCCGGCCACCGCCAGTTCCGGTTCCGTCAGCGCCTGGATGTCGGCCACCGTCCAGCCCGGTGCGTACTCGCGCAAGAGCAGTCCGCCGGGGGTCACCTCGATCACCGCCAGGTCCGTCACGATCAGACTGACGCAGCGCAGTGCCGTCAACGGGTAGCTGCACTGGCGCACGATTTTACAGCCCCCGTCCCGCGTGGTGTGCTGCATCGCGATGATGATCCGGCCCGCGCCGACCGCCAGGTCCATGGCGCCGCCCATACCGCCGCTCTGGCCGGGCGCGCGCCAGTTCGCCAGGTCCCCGGCCCCCGATACCTGAAGCCCACCGAGAACGGTGATATCAACGTGGCCGCCGCGGATCATGCCGAAAGAGGCGGCGTGGTCGAAATAGGACATGCCGAGGCGGTGGCTGACGAATTGTCCCGAGGCATTGATCAGATAATAATCCCAATCTTCCCGCTGTTCTTCGGTCAGCGCCGGGCCGAAACCGAGGGCGCCGTTTTCGGTGTGAAAAATCACCTCGCGGCCCGGCGGTACCTGGAGTGAACAGAGACTGGGCAGGCCGAACCCCAGGTTCACCACCGCGCCGTCCGGGAACTCCCGGGCCACGCGCATCGCCACCGCGAAGCGGTCCAGACGCTCCGTCACCGGGGACCGCCGCTGTTTTTCACGATGCGGTCCACGAAGACCCCCGGCGTCACCACCGTCTCCGGGTCCAGTTCTCCCGGTGCCACGATGTCCTCCACCTCAACGATGGTGACCTTCGCCGCCGCCGTCATCACGGCGTTGAAGTTACGGGTGTCGCCGCGGTAGACCAAGTTGCCCACCGTATCGGCACGATAAGCACGTATCAGGGCATAATCCGCGGCCAGCGGGCTTTCCAGCAGGTAGGTCTCGCCGTCGAAGAGACGGGTCTCCTTGCCCGCCGCGACCTCGGTACCGACGCCGGTACGCACGTAGAAACCGCCGATGCCGCAACCCGCGGCGCGGATGCGCTCCGCGAGGGTGCCCTGGGGCACGAACTCGGTGCTGACCTCGCCGCTGACGATAGCCGCCGCGGCGGCGGTGCCGGGGGTGGAAAAACTGATGATGAAGTGCTTCACCTGCCCCCCCTCGACGAGCAAGTTGGCATCCGCGTAGTCGCTGATGCCCCAGAGTTTG
>CAZPSW010000022.1:0-9052 GCA_964589255.1 uncultured Dehalococcoidales bacterium | reverse complement strand
GGCCAGTTTGTCGGCCTCTGCCTGACGTCCGCCATCGCGCAATTCGCCGATGCGCTTCTCGGCCAATACACAGAATTCGTAGTCCTCCATCCCGTCTAGCCAGTTTTCCATACGGATGCAGGTGATCGGGCCGTCCTGACCGGGATAGTACATGTGGCCGATGCCATTGTCACCGCCGCCGGGGCCGTTGGAGATAATCGTCAGGTCCCGGGCGCCCTGTGCCCGCAGCGCGCGGATCAGGCTGAAAGCGCGGTCCACCCCGGCGAAACCGCCGATCATTAAACTGGCGCCGTCCGGGATGTCGGCGACGGCCTCCGTGAAACTGCCCATGACCTTGGTGATGCTCATTGACGGGCCTGGCGCTACGCCTCGAGTGCCGTGTACGGCCCCATGCCGCCGGGCGGCACCATCAGCTTGACGCGGTTCTCTGCGGGACGTTTTCCCTGGAGCGTATCAAGGAACCAGTCAGACACCGCCGCCGCCATCGGCATACCGGCCAGCCCCCGGGCATAAGGAGTGTGAAAATCATCCTCGAAGACCCACATTTCCTTCTTTCCGGCCACCTCTTCGAAGAACTCTTCCGCCTCGGCGATCGGGCTCAACGGGTCGAATTCACCGCCGAAGATGAGGAAAGGACACTTGATCTTACCGCCCACCTCGAGCAGCGTCAGCCGGGACATCATCTCGTCGAACTCGTCGTCGTCGCGGATGCCGGCCATGTATTTGAAGATCTGGCGGAACTTGGGGGCCGCCTCTTCGAAGATGGCGTGACGACGCATCATGATGCAGAGCATACCCACCATGCAGGCGCTGATACGGGGGTCAGCCGCCGCGATGTGGGACGCCCAGTAAGAGCCCATGCTGGCCCCGTAGACACCGATGGCGTCATGGTCTACCTCGGGGCGCGTCAACAGGTAATCAACCGCGGCCTTGCCCGCCTCCACGTGATTGTTGGGGCGGGTACGTATCTTACGCAGGTTGCACTCACCCTGCCCCGGGCCGTCAATGATGAAGAGGTGGATGCCGCGCTTGTGGAAGTGGTTGTCCATGACCGTGCCCATGGTGATGGGGAAGACCTCTTTGCACTGGTCCATGCCGCGGATGTAGAGCAGGCAGGGTGCCTTTTTCACGCCGGGCACCAGGTGCAGCAGGGCGGGGATGGTGGTGTCTCCGAAGGGCAGTTCCACCTTCTCGATGGGGTATTCGTTGAACTCGATGACCTTGTCGTAGCAGGCCAGCAGCCGTGTGTAGAGCGCGATCTTCTTCGGATTATCGTCCTCGGTGATGAAGTGCTGCGCGTCGAAATAGGTTGAGGTGGCGCGCAGGTAGGATTCCCAGGCGGTACGCGTATGCCCCGCGGCGGCGGCGGCTTCAGCCACCTTCTCCAGCCGCGCCGCCTGCTTGCCCAGCACCTTGGGGATCATGTCCCAACTCTTGACCTCGGGTGGCAGTTGCGGCACGGAACTGAGCTCCCAGTGGTCGGTACGGCCGGTGGTCTTGATGATCCAGTCATAGATCCACTGCTGGGAGTTGGGGCCGAATTTATCTCTCATGGCGCACTCCGTGAGGACTTGTTATTTCTTTTCCGGGATATAAGCGATCAGGTCATACATCAGGCTGCAGGACGGCACCGGCAGCGCGTCGCACGGTTGGAAAGAAGTGGTCGGCGGCAGCCTTTCACCGAGCACGTCACGCCAGGCGTCTTCCGATGCGGCCATCTCGGTCAGATCGCTGTAGACGGCGCGGCGGCGTACCAGCTGTTCCAGTGAGGTACCGGCGGCGGCGGTGATTTTGGCCGCGTTTTGCAGTATATAAACCGCCTGCAGCCTGGCGCCGGACGTGTGGAAGGGGAAATCCGGGTTCGGCCGGGCCTCCGGGACCAGGCCCTGGCGGTAGTCCGTGGCCAGCAGCCCGGAAAGGAAGATGTAGGGGCCAGCGCTGACCGCCTGGGACTCGTGGGCCAGCGGGGTGGGCGCACCGTCCGCGTGAATCACCTTTTTACGGTAGGGCCCCCGCGGGTCGGCGGCGATCAGTTCAATCTCCACGATGGCGTCTTCGGAAGTCGCCAGTAACGCCGGGTAGATGGTACGGGCCGGGGGATCCTCGGGGAAATAGCGGCGCCAGACCTCATCAAAACCGGCGATATCCCGGGTATGGTTCAGGAAAACCTCGGCCTTGACCACGTCCGCCAGGCTGGCGCCTTCGTCCGCCAGCAGGGATTCGAAGTAGTCCATCACGATTTCCGTCTGAATCCTGATCTGGTGATCGCGGTAGGGATAGTCCGGGTTACCGAATACTTCCGCGGCCAGGTCACCGCCGCGTGAAGCGCCCTTGCCCTGAGTGAAAATGAGCCCCCCACCGCGCACCAACTGCACGTAGACGGGGCGCCCGTAGATCAGCCCGATGGCCGGTAACGGCGTCTTTTCGGTGCCCGCCAGGTGGGCGTCCCTGGGCAATTTAGCGTCGTTGGCCAGAGTGATCACGTCCGTCGTCACCACCGCATCCGGCACCGGCGTCGCCGGCACCAGCACCAGCGTGCTCGGCGGCGGATTGTCGAGGTTGAGATACTCCCGCCGCAGCTTGATCGCGGCGTCAATCCCGGCCGGGTCGGTATGAAAGGCATTGATCTTCATGATCTGCTTGATAGAGGAACCGGCGTCCTCCAGTGTCTGTGACATGGTGTCATAGACGTATCGCAACTGGCGATCCACGTCTGAACCGTGATGGGGGAAACCGCGCCGCGCGCGGAGCTCCGGCGGCATACCTCTGAGCGGGTGCGCCGCGATGCCGCCACCGTAAAAAACGAAATCACCGGCGCGCGCCGCCAGCGGCGGGTAGGCCGGTGGTACCTCCGGCTGCCGGTAGTACTGTATTCCCATGACCACCCTCCAGCGTGCGCGTGTGCGAGGCGTCCTACATTATAGCCGAAGACGGCGTGACGCGCTCGAAATTCGGGTCACGCCTGGATTTGACGGATCAATTCCTGGCGGCGGGCCTTTTTCTTCACGATCTGTTTCATGGTGCGCGGCACGTCCGCCATCAGGGCCCCAGACTGCTCCGCGGCCAGGGTGTAAAAGTCTATGCCGGTCTTTTCCACCGCCAGTGCCTGCGCCATCGCCGCCTCCAGGGTGGCGTCCGCCGCCAGCGCCGTCTCGAATTTATAGGCCTCGGGGTCCATATCAAAGGCATAACCGCCCTCAATGGCATCCGAGATGACACTGAAATAGGCCCGCTCCAGCAGCACGATGTGCTTGCGGTTTTCCGCCGCCAGGGCCTGGAGCGCCTCCTGTTGTGCCGGGAAGCGCGCCGCCAGCCCGTCGTAATAACCCGCCGTCAGGTTCTCGAAGTCACGGATGAAGCTGATCGTTTCGGAGGTGGTATGTAATCGCATGGAATCATTCCCTGCTTAAAGCCAGCGCTGGATGACCACTTTGCTTTCCGTGAAGAAGCGAATCGCTTCCTGACCCTGCGTGTGCAGGATGCCGAAGAAGGAGTCCTTGATACCGCTGAAGGGGAACCAGGCCATCGGCGCCACGATGCCGATGTTGATACCCACGTTACCGCTGATGACGTGGTACTGGAAGTGCCGTGCTGCCTTGCCGCTGGCGGTGAAGATGGCGTCCCCGTTGTGGAACTGGTTCTGATTACAGATTTCGATGGCTTCGTCAAGGGTCTTGACGCGCATCACGCCCAGGGTGGGGCCAAAGATTTCTTCCCGCACCACGGCAGTCTCACGTTTCACGTTTTCCATGATGGTGGGGCCCAGGAAGCATTCCCTGGCGCAACCTTCACGCAGGCTGAAAGTGCGCCCGTCGAGCCGCAGCGTGGCGCCGTCCGCGAGGCCCTGCTCGATGTATTTCAGCACCCCGGCCTTTTTACCGGGGTCACGCATCGGGCCCATTTGCACCGCTTCGTCGAGCCCGTTACCCATCACGATGTTCGAAGCCGCCGCGGTGAGGCGCGTCATGAAACTGTCGTAGAAGGCATCGTCTTCGCCGACCACGATCATGGTCTGCCCGGCCAGGCAGCGCTGGCCCGCGTTGCCGAAGAAAGAGGTCAGCATCGCCGGGATGGTGCCCGCCACGTTACAGTCCTCCATGATGACCATGAAATTGGCGGCGCCGCCCTGGGCGATGACGCGTTTGCCGGTCTCCCCACACCGCTTGTAGACCACGTCCCGGGCCACCGGCGTGGAACCGACGAAAGTGATGCCCGCGATGTCCGGGTGGTCCAGCATGGCGCCGACCACGTCCCGCCCGCCGTTGACCACGTTCCAGACGCCGGGCGGTATACCCGCTTCGTCGGCCAGTTCCGCCAGCCGCATCATCGATAACGGCACCTCGCTGGAAGGCTTGAGCACGACGCAATTGCCGGTGGCCACCGCATAGGGTATCGACCAGAGCGGGATCATGAAAGGAAAATTATAGGGCCCGATGACGCCGAAGGTACCC
Source organism: uncultured Dehalococcoidales bacterium (assembly GCA_964589255.1). GTDB lineage: Bacteria > Chloroflexota > Dehalococcoidia > Dehalococcoidales > SURF-40 > CAZPSW01. Next base: position 4,601 of record CAZPSW010000022.1, on the reverse strand, counting down.
AGCGGGATGCGCACCAGGTGCTCGTCGATGCCGCTGGCGATGTCCTCCGAATGCTGGCCCATCATCAGCGTCGGGATACCGCAGGCCACTTCCACGTTCTCGATGCCGCGGCGCGTCTCCCCACGGGATTCGTCGATCGTTTTACCGTGTTCCTGGGTCTGGATGCGGCTGATCTCCTCGAAGTTCTCTTCCAGCAATTCCTTCAAACGGAAGAGGCTGCGCGCGCGCGCCACCGGCGGCGTCATGCGCCAGTCCGGAAAGGCTTCCTGCGCTGCCGCCACCGCGGCATTGAATTCATCATTGGTGGAGGTCGGTACCCGGGCGATGACCTCACCGGTGGCCGGGTTTACCACGTCTTTCAGTTCGCCCGCAGACGCCACCCATTCACCGTCGATGAAATTCTTCACCGTCGGGACGCCCTTAATCGGTGCCTCAAGCATTGCCATCGCTGCTTCCTTTCGGACCGGCCCTTGCCGCCGCTATTTTATACGTCTCCGGCTTTTTCCAGGTTCACGAACCGCGTCGGGTTGGCCCGGTTGTCCGGGTCAATGGCGCGCTTGAACTTGATGTTCAGGGCACGCATCGGCTTGAAGGCCGGTATCACGGATTCGTCCCAGTCCCCGCGGGAACTGGTGACCGCGCTGACCACGCCATCGCTGGCTTCGGCCCGTATGATATCCCGCGGCAGATGGCGCTTGGCGGCCTCGAACCCCGCGTCCGTTTTCTCCACCGGAAAGCTGGACACACAAAGCCCGCCGTGACCGAAATCCAGCGGCATCACCCAGGCGTTGTGATCGAAGTCCAGCACCGGCGGCGAGTAGGCGTCAATGCGGCTCCAGGCACCGGGCAGCATTTTCACCACCGCGTCGATGCTGTCCACTGCCGCGAAACCGACGGAGAACGTCCCCGCCGGACGCATCATGCGGCAGCCATTAGCGTCCCGCAGCCAGTTATTGGCGGCGTAGGGCACGAACCGCTGGTAGGCCTCCTCCGCCACCGCCTGGCCGCCGGTCTCCCGGAAGATGTCCAACAGCACGTTTTCCTCGTATTCAAGCTGCGCCGTCGAGGCGTAGCCGACGAGGCAAACACGCACGCTGTAGCGCATGTTACGCTGCCAGAAGCCGGAGGCCCAGGTGTCCCAGTATTCTTCGCGGGACCTGGCCCACCACCAGTTGAAGTCAGCCGTGCGCGGGATGTCACAGACCAGGCCGAGTTCGCACTTGCTGATCTCGTAAAGCACGTCCACCGCTTCCTCCAGGGTGTCGTAACGGTAAAGGTACCAGCGGGCGCGGTCCCGGGGGAGTTCGCTCTTCTTATCCGGCCGCACGCCTGAAGTGGGGAAGTGAGGCGGCCCCGGCCAGGGATAGAGCTTGACCGCGGTGCGGGTGATGATACCAAGCGCCCCGAGGCCCGAAAAATAGCCCTTCCGCAGGCTGCGGAAATCCGGCCCCGGACCCTCGCCCCAGAAATAACCGGCGCCGGGCACCGCCAGCGAACCGGTGTGTACCAGCTCCCCGGTCGGCAGCACCCATTCCATACCCAAAATGCCGCGGGTGGCGTAGCCGGTGCGGTAAGAGGTGCCGTGCATGCCGTGGTAAACGTGGTTCGCCAGGCTGGAAGAATGCGCCCCGGCCTCCGGCGTGCCGACGTAGAGACCCTGTTTCATCGCCTCAGCCTGCACCTGAGCGTGGCTGGCATAAGGTTCGATCACGGCGTGCATGTTCTGCACGTCGATCTCAATCCGGTTCATGCGCTTGAAATCAATGACGCACCAGTACGGCTTCACGGCCACTGTATCCTGGGCCAGCATGCCGCCGCTGATGGGCACGTAGGGGAAACCGAGTTGTTGCGCCAGGGCGACGATCTGCCGCACGTCTTCAGTACTGCCGGGCAGCACCACGAATTCCGGCGCGCGCCGCGCCTTGGAGCCCCAGCAGGTGTAGTCCCGGTGGTAGGCCTGCATCACTAACGGCGCGTCAGAGACGTAATCCTCGCCCAGGGCGGTGACCAGCGCCTGGTGTATGCGGCGGTGTAAATCATCCCCGAATGGCATCTAATAACCTCCGCCGCGGCGCCATCCTAAAGCGCCGCCGTGACCAGTTCCATGATGTCCAGAACCCGAATGTCCTGCTTTGTTTCCCGCGCCGCGTCGGTGAGGCTGCGTTTACACCAGGGGCAGGCGGTGACGATGGCCTCGGCGTCGGTCTCCATTGCCTCACTGATGCGCTCCCCGGCGGTGAAGGCGTTGAATTCCGGGTAGGCCTCAATGACACCGCCCCCGGCACCGCAGCACCAGGCGTATTCCTTGATGCGGAACATTTCCGTCAGCGTCACACCGGGGATACCGCGAATGATCTCCCGGGGTTCCTCGTAGAGGCCCATGATGGCGGCCCCGGGCACGTAATGGCCGGGGGCCTGGGAGAGGCGCCGCCCCAGGTGACAGGGGTCGTGATAGGTGACGTTCAGATTGAGCGGTTTTTGATACTTGATCTTACCCTGGGCGGTCAGGCGCTCCAGGTACTGCACCACGTGCAGCACTTCCGGGGTCTCCCCGATCTCCGGGTAGAGCCGCTTCATGGCATAGTAACCGTCGGCGCAGCCGGTGACTACCGTCTTTACCCCGGCGTTACGCCAGAGTTCCAGGTTGCTCTCCGCGAACTTGGTAAATTCGCCGTGGTAGCCCAGCGCGTAGGCGCGTCCGCCGCAACAGGACTCGTCCTTGCCCAGGATGCCGATATCCGCCCCGGCGTCACTGAAGAGCTGCACCGTGTCCCTGGTGGTCTGGCGCATCTCCGGGTCAAAGCTGGCGCGGCAACCGGCGTGGAAGACGACTTCCGCCGCGTCTTCGGTGATGTTCTTCACCGCCAGCCCCTCGGCCCACTGGCCGCGTGACGCCTTAGGTTCCAGCATCATGTTGTCTTCTTTCTTCAGATGGTCAATGTACAGCGTGTGCACCGGGTGCACCTGCCCGCGTTCCACCAGGCCAGCCCTCATTTCCAGCATCAGGCGCAGCGGTTCCATATCCTGGACGCCCTTGCACGAGGCGTCGCAACCGCCGCAGGTATTGCAGCGGTAGAACACTTCCAGCGCATCCGGGTCTTCGTAGGGCACCACCCCGTCCAGCAGCGCCAGCGAGGCGTCCATGCGGCCCTGGCTGCTGTAGCTGTCGAAAAGATAATAAAGGCTGGAAGGACAGACCTTGGCGAAACGGGCGTCTTTGATTTCCCAGGAATCGACCCATTTACAGATGGAACAGCGGGCGCAGTTCCAGGCCACCTTGCGCGCGTCCCAGTAGTACTTGCGGTACCACGGGTCCTGGGGTATCATCATGCCTTTTTCGATTACCATTGGTCTCTGCCTCTACTTCCGGTTATGGGGTCAGTTTACCCGGATTCAGGATATTGTTCGGGTCGTAGATACTCTTCACCGTCTGCATCAGCTTGCCGTAGCCGCCGGCCCGGTCGTAAACCAGGTCCGCCCAGGCGCCGTACGGCGTGGTGAAGACGCCGCCGCACCCGGCCACCGCCTCGCTCAGCGTTTGGAACAGCCGGGTCACCTGTGTTACGGACGCGTCATCCGCCGTGTCATAGGGCAGGCCGAACTGGATAAAACAGGCGCGCGCCCGCTCCAGCGGTTGCAGGTATACCCCGATCTCCGAAACCGGGTAGCCGGTTTCCCTGGCCGCCGCCTGCGCCGTCTCGATGAATTCTGGCGCATGGTTGAGGGTGGTGTGGAAAAAGACATCGGCGCGGGCGCCCCGGGACTGGAACTTCCAGTAGGTCTCCGGCTGCCAGGGGCGGCGCAGCAGGTCAACCATGATTTGCGCCAGCCCCTCGATCCCGGCCACCGTGTCAGTGGCATCCGTTCCCAGTTCGGTCACGATTTCGGTCAGCGCGTCAAGCTCGTAGGCGATCTTTTCTTCGGGCCGCCGGTGTATCCCGGTGAGGCAGAGCACCACCGTCCAGGGGGGTAGCTGCTCCGCCCGCACACCGGGCACCGCGGCGGATAATATCGCCGCCAGGTCCGCCCGGTTGAGGATAAAGCATTCCTGACCCAGCATCTTATATTGTGTGCGGTAGACCGCCGCGATGAGCAATTCCAGGTCGTCAGCGGCGAGGAATTTAATGCGGCTCATGGTGGGGATGAACTCCACCTTGATATTCGCCCAGGTGAGGATGCCGAGCGTCCCCTGCGCCCCCTGCCAGAGCCTGGTGCCGGGGATCAGTGCCTCGACGAAGCTCTCACCTTCCATGTTCTGTCCCAGCGCGGTGCCGGTGCGGAACATTTCCCCCTCCGGGAGTACCAACTCAGCGGTGACCAGGTTCTCGGTATACTCGTGCTTGGTGGCCAGCATCGGCTCGCGTTCCAGGATACTGGTCAGCACGGACCGGGATTTGTGCGGCAGTAACGGGGAGGCCACCATCAGGCCCTGCCGCGCTAGATCCGTCTGCGCCTGCTGCCAGGTGACCCCCGGTTGGATCTTGGCTTTCTTGTTGCGCGGGTCAATTGCCAGGATGCGGTCCATGCGGGAGAGGTCCGCCACCATCCCGCCCGGGCTGGGTAATGCGGCGCCGTACATGCCGACGCCGGAGGACCGCGGC
>CAZPSW010000021.1:0-13559 GCA_964589255.1 uncultured Dehalococcoidales bacterium | reverse complement strand
ATCCCGTTCCGCGAAACGGATCCCTGGCGCACCCGATCAGTTTTAGTCTATGTCCAAGTATATTTTTATTACCGGTGGCGTGGTTAGTTCAGTAGGCAAAGGCATCGCCGCTGCCTCGATCGGTACCCTTCTCAAAAGCCGCCAGCTCAGCGTCGCCTCCCAGAAGCTGGACCCCTACCTCAACGTTGACCCCGGCACCATGTCCCCTTACCAGCACGGCGAGGTCTTCGTCACCCAGGACGGCGCCGAAACTGACCTTGATCTGGGCAATTACGAACGCTTCACCGATGTCAACATGTCCGCGGATTCCAATGTCACCAGCGGCCAGATCTACAATGCGGTGACCATGCGTGAACGCCGCGGGGACTTCCTCGGCGGCACCATCCAGGTGGTACCCCACGTCACCAACGAGATCAAGACCCGCTTCAAACGGCTGGCGGAGAAGACCAAAGCGGACGCTATCATCTGCGAGATCGGCGGCACCGTCGGGGACATCGAGGGCCAGCCGTTCCTGGAGGCGATCCGCCAGATGCGCAACGAAGTGGGCCGGGAAAACGTGCTATACATCCACGTCACCCTGCTGCCGTTCCTGGGTTCCACCGGCGAGCTGAAAACCAAACCGACGCAACACAGCGTCGGCGAACTGCGGCGCATCGGTATCCAGCCGGACATCATCATCACCAGGAGCGACCTGCCGGTCTCCGACGACGTACGCGCCAAGATATCCCTTTTCTGCGATGTCGCCCGCGACGCGGTGATATCCCTGCCCACGGTGCCCTCGATCTACGAAGTGCCGATGGTGCTCGAAGAGGCCGACATCGGGCGGTTGATCGTGGACACCTTGCAGCTTAAAGCGGCGCCGCCGGACCTCAGCGCCTGGCAGGAGATGGTGACGCGCCTCCAGGCGCCGCGTGAAACGGTCAACATCGCCCTGGTGGGCAAGTACGTGGAGCTCAAAGACGCCTATTTTTCAGTGCGCGAATCCCTGCATCACGCGGGGCTTTTCCATGACCGGGACATCGGCATCACCTGGGTGCATTCGGAGGAACTGGAGGATGCCGACGCGGCGGCGGTGGCACGGCTGCTGGGCCAGGCGCAGGGCGTCATCGTGCCGGGCGGTTTCGGCATACGCGGCATCGAGGGTATGATCCGGGCCGCAGAATACGCCCGCGTGAATAACATTCCCTACCTCGGGCTCTGTCTCGGCCTGCAGGTGATGGTGATCGAGTTCGCGCGCCACGTGCTGGGGATGACGGATGCCAACTCCACCGAATTCAATCCGGAAAGCCTACACCCGGTGATCGACCTCATGCCGGAGCAGAAACTGGTGGACAACATGGGCGGCACCATGCGCCTCGGTAACTGTCCCTGCCAGTTGGTGCCGGATACGCTGGCGGCGCAGGCCTACGGTCTGGCCCAGGTTGATGAGCGCCACCGCCACCGTTACGAGTTGAACAATGATTACCGCGATGCCTTGGCGGACCAGGGCATGGTCTTCAGCGGTGTTTCACCGGACCGGCGGCTGGTGGAGATCTGCGAACTCAGCGCCCACCCCTGGATGTTGAGCTGCCAGTTCCACCCGGAATTCGGTTCCCGCCCCAACCGGGCGCATCCGCTATTTCGTGATTTTATCGGCGCCGCCAGGGACGTGCTGCGCGAGGGTGCTCAACCGCCGCTACCACTTGCGGAATAGGTATGGTAAAATACGAGGAACGTGGTTAAAAACGATGCTACTCTTTCTTGACACCGCCAACATCGACGAGATTCGGGAAGCCTGTGATCTTGGCGTCATCAGCGGCGTCACCACCAACCCCAGTCTGATGAGCCGTGAGGGCCAGCGGGACTACAAGTCTCACATTCAGGAGATTTGCGCGCTGGTGCCGGGGTCGGTCTCGGCGGAGGTGCTCAGTGAGGACGCCGACGGCATGATCAAAGAGGCGCGGGAGATTGCCGCCTGGGCCCCCAACATCGCGGTCAAGCTGCCCGCCACCATGGCCGGCGTCAAGGCCACCGCGGTGCTTACCAGGGAAGACATCAAGGTGAATTTCACGCTCTGCTTTTCGTTGAACCAGGCAATCCTCGGGGCCCGCGCCGGGGCCACCTATATGAGTTCTTTCGTGGGCCGCCTGGATGACGTGGGTCAGGACGGCATGATACTGGTGGGGGACATCGTCGATTTATATCAGCAGTACGATCTGGCCACCCAGGTCATCGCGGCCAGCATCCGCCACCCGCTGCACGTGGTGGCGGCGGCCGAGGCCGGGGCACACATCGCCACCGTACCTTATAAGATAGTTAAGCAGATGATTAACCACCCGTTGACCGATGTCGGCGTAGCGCGCTTCCGTGAGGACTACCGTGCGGTGATGGGCCAGGGCTAGATTGGCACCGTGCGCCGGTCCCCCCGTGTGGTCGGGCCCGGTGGTTGGCGATATCAGTAGACAATTCTCCATTTTCGGGCTACGGCGGCAGCGCCGCTAAAATCAAATAAGGTGTCGGGATGAGCAACGAAGAAAAACTTAACATCGGTCAACTGGAGAGCAAGACCCGCGAGGAGCTGCTGGAAATGGCCAAGGCATTGAGCCTGCCCAGCGTCGGCCCGCTGAAGAAACAGGACCTGGTGATCAAACTGCTCCAGGCACAGACCGAAAGCGGAGGGGACGTCTTTTGCAAGGGCGTGCTGGAGACGATGGACGACGGCTACGGCTTCCTGCGCCAGTCCAACTTCCTGCCTTCGAACCAGGATATCTATCTCTCCCAGTCCCAGATCCGCCGTTTCGGCCTGCGCAGCGGGGACATGGTACTGGGCCAGGGGCGCGCCCCAAAGAACGGCGAGAAGTATTTCAGCCTGCTGCGCGTGGAAGCGGTCAATGACGTCAACCCGGAACTGGCCAAGGGCCGTCCCCATTTCAAGGACCTGACACCCACCTTTCCGGAACAACTGATAAACTTGGAGAACGACCCCACCGACCTCTCGACGCGGCTAATCAACCTGGTGGCACCCATTGGCCGGGGGCAGCGCGGGCTCATCGTTTCGCCGCCCAAGGCCGGCAAGACACTGCTCTTAAAAGCCATCGCCAACACCATCAGCAACACCTACACCGACATTCACATCATGGTCTGCCTCATCGGGGAGCGCCCGGAAGAGGTCACCGACATGAAGCGCTCCGTCATCGGCGAGGTGGTCAGCGCCACCTTTGACGAACCGGCGGAAACCCACAGCCGGGTGGCGGAACTGGCCCTGGAACGCGCCAAACGCATGGTTGAGATGGGCAAGGACATCATCATCCTGCTTGACGGTATCACCCGCCTGACGCGTTCCTACAATCTATCGATGCCGTCCAGCGGGCGCACCCTCTCCGGCGGCGTCGATCCGGCCGCGCTTTACCCCCCGAAACGCTTCTTCGGCGCGGCGCGCAACACCGCCGAGGGCGGCAGCATGACCATCCTGGCCACCTGCCTGGTGGATACCGGCAGCCGCATGGACGAACTGATCTACGAGGAGTTCAAGGGTACCGGCAACATGGAGGTACACCTGGACCGGCGCCTCTCGGAACGCCGCATCTTCCCTTCGATCGATATACCACGCTCCAGTACGCGCCGCGAGGAGCTGCTGCTCGAAGAGTCCACTTTGCAGAAAGTCTGGCTGCTCAGGCGCATGGTGGGCATGATCTCGCAGGATTCGGTCAACTTCAGCGACGCCACGGAACGCGTCATCGAGCGGCTGCGCCGCACCAAGACCAACGCCGAGTTTCTGGCCAATCTCATGAAGGAGACATAACGAAATCCCATTTGGGACGTTATTTGTGTAGAAAATGAACTCAAAATATATTTTATGTAAATACTTGACAAACAGTTAATATATGCTATAGTTTAGTCAGTATTACGTGGATAAGGGGGTGATGCGATGTAAGGGACCCGGAGCGGTAGCGCCGTTTGATGCTGCTGTGAAGGGGGATTCGAGCGTAGATCTAAGTAGAAATTGCAATGGTAAACATTTCGTCTCCAGAAAAAAGGAAAGGGGCAGAGATGCGATTTTTCTTGTGGGGACGACCAAATATCCTTTATGGAGGAAATTAAAGGTCGATGAAAAGAACAAAAATATTCGCAATCGGGCTGGCTTTGATGCTGGTCGCCAGCATTATTGCTGCGGCCGTGCCGGCTGCCGCTGCACCTCCGGGCGATTCCGTCTGGGTGGAGCAGAGCAAGCCGAGCATCGCCGCCTACCCGATCTACAATGGCTCTGACGGTACTGACGTCAGTCAGTCCAATGACGGCCGGACTTGGATCGTTGACAAGGTCTTGGACAAGGTCAAGACCGGTACCTCTGGCACCGTCTGGAGTTCCGTCAACAACTACTCCAACGCCGGCAACCTCAAACCGGTTCACATCGCCGTGGCGCCGGACGACTCCGACGCCGTCGCCGTGGTTGAGAGTGAAGGCACGTACCTCGGCGGCAGCCAGGTCGTCAAGATCTCCAATGACCGTGGTGTCACTTGGTCATCGTTACCCACCCTGGGCCTGAATGCCACCGCCAACATCACCGACATCGCCGTCGGTCCGGCGCGCTCCGGCATGCTGCTCGCCAGGGAATACGCGGTGGCCATCGCTGATGATGACCATAGCACCGTCGTTGGCGGCGTCTACATCATCGGTTCCACCGCCAGCTGGGCCAACGTGGCGGGCACCGCGGGTGATGAAGATTACCTGGCCGTCCAGTTCTCACCGGGTTACGTCGGTGACCGCGTACTCGTCGCGGCTGGCACCACTGACGCCGGCTTGGTGCGGTATTCACTGATGAACACCTCCACCGACTCCATGCTCACCGGCTACCCGGCCACTGTGGTGGCGACCGCTACCAACGACCCGGCCCTCAGCCACGCTACGACCGAAGACTTCGTCAGCACCATTGACATCGCGCTGCCTTCGGACTTCGATCCCACTTCAAGTCCCGTGTCCTACGTTAGTGTCGGCACCAGGGCCAGCAAGGGCAACACCCTGCAAGATGTCTTCCGCATGAACGGCACTGCCGCGCGTGACCTGAACGCTGTTACCGCCCAGAACGTTGACAGCATCGGCTACGCCGGCACCCAGAGCGAAGGCACCCTCTTCGTGGGCTACACCGTGATCGGTGGCTCCGATGTCGCCGCCCGGGTAAGGCGCACCGCCAACCCGACGGCGGCTGCGCCGACATGGGTCACCACCAAGAACCAGCCCACGGGTTCCAACTTCACCAACGTCAAGACCAACTTTGACTTCGCCTCCAGCAACCGCGTCAACGTCTTCACCCGGGGTAACGAAAGTGCATGGAGCATCTCCGAAGACGGCGGTGTCTCCTTCCACGGGCGTTCCTGGATGGACAACGGAGTTTCAAGCGACTGGATTCGTATTGAATCCATGGCCGTCGCCGCTGACAGCTCCGCAATATACGTCCTCACCGATGACCAGGGCGGCGGCGCCGGCGCCGGCGACCTGAGTCTCTGGTATGAGACAGCTCCGGTACCTTCATCGATGAGTGCGAAGCGCATTTACTTCGTTGATGGCGCTGGCGACAACAGCACCACCAAATCCGAAGTCAAACTCAACCCGGATTGGGCGGCTTCACCGTCGATCTACATCCTCGACAGGCAAGCTACACCAGACAGATTCCTGGTGTCACACAACGCCGGCGCCACCTGGTTGACCCGCACCGCTCCGGGGGCCTCGGTTACCACGTGGTCGGTGGTTGACCAGAACACCATCTACGCCACCGTCGGCAACCAGTTCTACAAATCCACCAACGGCGCCTGGACGTGGGATGACCCGGTACAGTGGGTCGTCACCGTCGACACCGGCCAGAGCAACATGAACGTGCTGGATGACGGCACCATCTTCATGTTTGATGATGGCGCGGCGAAATCCACCAACGGCGGCGCGTCGTGGTCCACCGTAGGCTACTACGGCCAGACCGGCACCAACGGCCTGCTGGTAGTGGACGACAACTACGCGGACAACGGCATCGTCTACTCCGTTGACAACTCCACCGGTCAGGTACTGCGCCTTGACGTCGGGGCCAACACCTGGCGCGAACTGAAAGCCGCGCCCGCTAGCGCTGTAGGCTCACATCCCATTCTCTTCGAGATGGTTGACGGCATACTCTACCTGGTCAACGCTCAAGGGGCATACCGCAACAACGCACCGACCACCAGCTGGGCCACGTTGTCATGGTCAGACTTGGATGCCGTCGGCGGCGAACCGTGGGTGATGGGCGCTGATACGGCCGTGATGAACGGCCACACCATCTTCGTCAACGGTAACGCTGCCGCCGCCAACGTGTCAGTCAATTACGAAGACTGGTACGCTCTGGTCGACTCCACGGCCACGGCCAAGCCTACGATTTCTGCACCTGTCTCTGGTTTGGAAATCCAGGTTGACCCGGTCTCCGGCCGCGGTATCGACTTCACCATCGTCCCCGAAGCTCAAGGTGATGGTATGGGCAAGATCGATCGCTGGGACTACAAGGTCTGGGACAAGGCGGCCGGTGCGGGTACTGCCGTTACGATCTCAGCTCAATCCGGTACTTCCAAGCTGACCAGCGCGCTGACCGGCTGGCCGACCATGCTTTCCAACACCACCTACGAGTTCAAGATCCGCGGTTCCCGTACGGCCGGCCTCGAACTCGTTAAGACCCCATGGTCAGATACCGTTGAGGTCGTCGTCTTGGCTGGTACCCAGGTCACGCAGACCTATGCCGGCCCGCAGATCATCGGTCCTGAGGGTGGCGCCTCCACCAACCTGGCTCCGGGCTTCGCCTGGGCTCCGGTTGCCGGCGCTACCGAGTACCAGTTCGTGCTGGCCACGGATGCCGCGCTGACCAAGACGGTCGGCGGCACCCCGGTCACGGTTTCGCAGCCTGCATTCCAGGTTTCCGGTCTGGGCTACGGCACCTCCTACTTCTGGGGTGTTAATGTAACGAGCCCGACGCCTGGTTCGCAGACTATCGGTACCTTCACCACCATGGAAGAGCCGGTAGTCGCGGCTCCGGCTCCGGCTCCGGCACCAGCCCCGGCGCCCGCTGCGGCGCCCGCCGTGGTGATTCCGCCAGCAGCGGTTGAAGTCACCGTACCGCCGGCTCCGGCTCCGGTAATTACCGTTGATGTACCTCCAGCAGGTGGCGACTCGGCAATCCCGACCGCCGCCATCTGGGCCGTCATCGCAATCGGTGCGGTTCTGGTAATCGCGGTACTCGTCCTGATCTTCAGGACACGGCGCCCGGTCTAACCGAGCAATCCTTCAGGGAAACCTGAGAAAGATAGGGCCCCCCGCGAGGGGGGCCCTTCTTTTTGCCTCAAAAACGGGGGACCGGTTAGTATTCGATGCCGCGCCGTGCCGTGATGCCCGAAGTATAGGGGTGCTTCAGCATGCGCATCTCGGTGACCAGATCCGCGGCGGAGGTGACCTCCGGGGGCGCCCCGCGCCCGGTCAGCACCAGTTCCACTTGCGGGGGACGCGCCTGGATCAGGTCCAGTAACTCAGCGGTACTGATCAGCTCACGCCTAAGCGCGATCATAATCTCGTCCAGCACCACCAGGTCATATTCCCCGGAGGTGAGTTTATGCCGCGCCAAATCAAGGGTTTCCCGGGTCACCGGGGCAAGTTCCGCGTCAGTCTGGCGCAAGCCATTTCCGGTATTGGGCTGAATGATCTCGAAGGCGGTATAGCGGGTGGCAAAATGATGCTCACCACAGTCAGCGTCGCCCTTGATAAACTGGATGAACACAACTTTGAGCCCGGCGCCGGCGGCACGTAGCGCCAGCCCCAGCGCGGCGGTGGTCTTGCCCTTGCCGTCCCCGGTGTAGACCTGCGTCAGGCCTCGTGGCAGGTGTGGTTTATGACTCACTGATTCCCTCCCTGATGATGCGGTATAGTTGCGCTATCTCCAGGTTCTGACGCAGCAATGCCGCCAGTTGTTCGTAAGGATCGTGCGGCGCGGAGGCTTTCCCGGCAGCAGTGGTGGGTAATCCGGCGTGAAGTCTTAAGTTATGGAGCAGGCGGTGGCGGAAATCAGCGGCGGCAAAAATGCCGTGGAGATAGCTGCCCATGACCCAGCCGTCGGCGGAGAGGGTGCCGTCGCCGTAATCGGCGCCACCTTGCGGCGTCGTGCTGATGTTGAAGGCGGCCACCGGGGCATCGGTGCGTCCCATGTGTATCTCGTAGCCGGTAATGTGGGCACCGCGCATACCCTGCAACATACCACGGTCCGCCCGCACCGTACCGCTCACCTGGCGCGTCGCCTTCTGGGGGGCGAACTCCGTGACCACCTCCAGAAGACCCAGTCCCGCCACCTCGGTGGCGTCTGACTCAACGTGTTCCGGGTCCAGGACGAGACGGCCCAGAATCTGGTAACCGCCGCAGATCCCGATCACCGGCGTCCCCGCCCGGGCGCGTGCCGCGAGGGCCGCCGCCAGACCGGAGCGCCGCAAAAACGCGAGCGCGTTCGCGGTGCTCTTGGTGCCAGGCAGCAGGATCAAATGTGGTGCCCCCAGGTCCTCGGGACGGGTCACGAAGCGCAGGTTGACGCCATCACCCTCGAGCGGGTCAAAGTCATCATAATTTGAGATATGGGGTAGCTTGATCACCACCGCATCTAGACCGGTATTACCGGTCACGTCACGGCGTTCCTCAAGATAGACCGAGTCCTCTTCGGGGATACGAATGTCCCTGAAATACGGCACCACACCGAGCACTGGCAGCCCGGTGCGGGCGCGGAGCATCTCCAGCCCCGGTTTGAGCAGGTCCAGGTCTCCCCGGAATTTGTTCACGATGAACCCCTTGAAATAGGCCCTTTCGGCTGGCGTCATTAGCGTCAGGGTGCCCACGAAGGCGGCGAAGACACCGCCCCGGTCAATGTCCCCCGCCAGCAGCACCGGAGCGCGGGCCAGCCGGGCGGTGCGCATGTTGACGATTTCGCGCTCCTTGAGGTTGATCTCGGCGGGGCTGCCCGCCCCCTCGATGACGATGATGTCATAGTTTTCACCAAGGTTCTCGAGGGACTCCCGGACCACCGCCAGCAGTTCCGGCGTGTGCCGGTAATAATCCGCCGCGGAGAGGGTGCCCCAGACACGGCCCCGCACGATCACCTGGGAGCCGCCTTCGGCCTGGGGTTTCAGCAGCACCGGGTTCATTTCAATCGTCGGCGGGATACTCGCCGCTTCGGCTTGCGCCGCCTGGGCGCGGCCAATCTCACCACCGGCGGTGGTGACGAAGGAGTTCAGCGCCATGTTTTGGGCCTTGAAGGGGGCCACCCGGTAGCCGTCCTGACGCAATAGGCGGCAGAGCCCGGCCACCAGCACCGACTTGCCCACCGATGAAGACGTGCCCTGCACCATCAACGTGTCTGCGGAGAGCGTTAACGGCTCACCCGGCTCAAATTTAGCGCTTTTCCCCTCTCGATCCATCATCCAGTACCGGTTGACGCCGCACGGGGCGTATTTTGGGACCATGTTTGGCAGGTGGCGATGAACTTAGAAACCATCGAGGGGCGCGTCGCGAAGTGGAGGTGCAGGTAGCTGGCCAGCAGGTTGTCCGCCGGCCCGCCGATGTAGCCCTCGGGCCCGGCCTCCGGCGCCGTCACCTGGTAGGCGGCGCGGCCCGCGGGTAACGCTACGTCTGACCAGTGGAAGAGGTGGCCGCGTACCGTCTCGCCGTGGGCCAGCAGCACGCTGTCCCTGGCGGCCCGCGCGGTGGCGTAACTCAGGCGGCGGCGTTTGCCCTGCATCACGGCATCGGCGGGGATCAGCCCCGTCATGGGGTGACTGGCGCCCGCGAAATCGGTGATGCTGCGGCAGAGGTAGATCAGGCCACCGCATTCGGCGTAAACCGGCATGCCCGCCGCCACCCGTTCTCTCAGGTCCCGTAGCAGCGTGGTGTTGGCGCTGAGCCTGGCCGCGAAGACCTCAGGGAAGCCGCCACCAAGGTATAAACCGCCGATGTCTTGGGGCAGTGCCGCGTCTTCCAGTGGGCTCACCATCACCGGGCGCGCGCCCCAGGCGGCCAGCAGGTCCACGTTGTCCTGGTAATAGAAACTGAAGGCCTGGTCACGGGCCACTGCGATGTTGACGCGTGCCGGGACCGGTTCAGGCGGGAAGATCCGGTGAGGCCCCTCCGGCGGACGTAGCGCGGCACCCTCGATGATGCCCAGCAGCGCCTCAATATTAAATGTCGCCAGGGCCTGCTCCCCAAACCGGGAGAGATAAGTCTCCAGGTCCGGGCGCTCGGCGGACGGGGTCAGCCCCAGGTGGCGCTCCGGCAGGTTCAGCACGGCCTCCCGTGGCAGGTGTCCCAGCAGGGGTAAACCGGTGCGCGATTCGATCGCTTCTCTGACGCCGCGCAGGTGGTTAACGCTGCCGATGTTGTTGGCGATCACGCCGACGATCTTTACCTCCGGGTCAAAAACCTGGAAGCCGATCACGATGGCCGCCGCGCTGGCACTCATTTTGGCGGCGTCGATGACCAGTATTACCGGCGCCCGGAGCAGTTTGGCGACTTCGGCGGTGCTGCCCTCGGCGGCAGGGCCACGGCGTCCGTCGTAGAGGCCCATGACGCCCTCGATCAGGGCCACGTCGGCGTCAGCGGCGGCATGCGCGAACAGTTCCCGCATCACGTCCGGGGGCACCAGGTAGCTGTCCAGGTTGCGGCAGGTGCGCCCCGCGGCGGCGCTCAAATAGCCGGGGTCAATGTAGTCCGGCCCACACTTGTAGGGCTGCACCCGGTAGCCCCGCGCCTTGAGCAGCAGCGCCAGCGCCACGCTGACCGTCGTCTTGCCAACGCCGCTGGCAGTACCGGCCACCACCAGGCCGCGAGCGGCGCCGTTTGGCGGTACTTCAGGCATGGAAATCCACCACCTGATAACCAATACTTTCGTCTTCCAGGTGCTGCGCCAGCGTGTTGACCTGGTCCGCGGCGCAGACCACGAAGGGGTTCAAACCGGCCCGTGCCGCCTCGATCAGGGCCCCGGCGACACCGTAAAAATAGCCCGCTGTGATACCGGCGCGGCTTAGTGCCGCCAGCGCTTCCGGCCCCACCGCGGCGACCATTGTCTGTCCGTTTGCCTCCCTCTCCAATTTCTTGATATCGGACGCGGCGGAACCACCATGCGCCACCGCAGGCACCTTGGCCAGCGTGACGCATCCCGGCTCCAGGGCCACCAGGCCGCTCATATCCGCGATGCCGACGTCTTCCCCGGCCCGTGCCGCGCCGGTGGTGACGCCAACCGCCCCATCCCCGGTGTCGCCCTGGGCGCGGAGCAGGCCATCCCGCATTACCAGACCCACCGTCTGACCGGCGCTGAGGTCATCCGCCGCCAGCGCCGCGAAGACGAACATTTTGGTCACCGCCCGGTTCACCTGCCCGCAGTACCCCTCGAGTTCCCGGGACATGCCGATGATCCAGTTGACGCCCTCCTTGGTGACACGGTAGCGGGAGCGCCCCAGCGCCTCGACCAGCCCATCACGCGCCAGTTCCGAGACGTATTCGGAGACCGCCTGCGGCGTGACGCCGATCTCGGCGGCGATCATCTTCTGCTGGATGTTGGGCTGGCCCGCCGCGATGGCGACCAGTATCTGGAAGCAGGTGGCCAGCTTCTTGTTTTGCAGTACCTGTACCATTTGGCACCTCCAGGCGCTATTTCAGCCTTTGCGCCAGCCCGGCGACGATGAAATACACCTCATCCGCCGCCGCCGCGGCCTGTTGATTCGCCCGGCCCAGCGCATCACGGTAGCGGCGCGTCACAAGGGCCTGCGGTACGATGCCCAGGCCGACCTCGCTGGTGACCAGGATAAAGGTGGCATCACACGTCCCCATGAATACTATCAGGCTCGCCATTTCAGCTTCCAGGCGGCGCTCGAAACCGGCTTCGTCGCCCGCGGCCATCAAATTTGAGGCGAGTAGCGTCAGGCAGTCGATCAGCACCACGCCGCCGTCCCGGACGTGCGTCGTCATCGCCGCGGCCAGGTCATAAGGCACTTCCAGGGTGCGGAAACCGGGCGGCCGGGCCGTCTGGTGCGCCTTGATACGCGCCCTCATTTCGTCATCCCCGGCCTGCGCGGTGGCCACGTAGAGCGTCTCCGGGTCCAGCCGCACCGCCAGTTCCTCGGCGTAACGGCTCTTGCCGCTGCGCGTGCCGCCAATCACAAGCATGATCCTCCCCGCCATCAGAGCAGCGCCACCAGTAGCAGCAGTGCCAATGCCTCGCTGGTTTCACCCATCGCTCCGAGAGTGTCCCCGTTCAGGCCCCCGAAACGGCGGCAGAAGAACCACGCCACGGCGCACATGATGCACCAGCCGCCGATGGCCAGCCCTGCGCCGCGCGCCAGCCCCAGGGACGGCCAGAGGAGCGATAGCGCCAGTGCCAGCGTAATGATGTTAGACACCAGAAAGCGTGGCAGCGTGGCGCCACCCTTGAACGCGTGCGCCATGCCCTCCCGCCGCGCCGCCGGAAAGAGATAAAGTACGCTCACCATCTGGTTGCGCCCCAGCACCGGTACCAGCACCAATGCGAGCCAGTTGCCGATGGCCGTCAGCGCGGCGAATTTGACCAGCAGTAAAACCGCCGCCGCGGTGACACCGTGCGGTCCCGCCGGGCCCCCGGCCATGGCTGCCAGGCGCTGCGCTGGCGAGCCGCTGGCGGCCAGCCCATCAAATGTGTCCACCAGCCCATCAAGGTGATGTGCCCCGCTGACGGCCGCCAGCAGCACCACCGCCAGGGCGCCGAAGAGCAGTGGCGGTAAGACGCCGTCAAAAGCGTAATAGAGACCACCGAGCAGTCCCCCAATGGCCAGGCCCACCAGCGGGAACCAGGGTAGTGACGCGCCGAGCGCGCCGGCGTCCAGCTGCCGGTTGCCCGGCAGCGGTATCACGGTGAGGAATTTGAATGCGGTGGCCAGTCCCATTTTTCTCCCTAAGCGTCCCCGGCCTCGGATACCCCGGCCTCGCCGAAGGTAGCCATCTCGTTGAGAATTTTCACCGCCGCCTCGGCGAGACCGATGCCGAGTGCCGCGCCGGTGCCCTCACCCAGGCGCAGGTCCATTTCCAGCAGCGGCACCAGGCCGAGGTGGTGCAGCACCGCGCGGTGCCCCTTTTCCACCGAGAGGTGGGCCGGGATGAGGTAATCACGCAACGCCGGGGCCAGCGTGCAGGCGATGAGCGCCGCGGCGCCTGAAATGAAGCCGTCGATGACCACCGGGACGTGTGCCGCGGCGGCGCCGAGCATCACCCCGGCTAGGCCGCCGATCTCGAAACCACCGACCTTGGCGAGCACGTCCAGCCCGTCCCTGGCATCCGGCTGGTTCAAAGCCAGCGCCTGCTCGATGACCGGTACTTTGTGCTTGAAACCGGCGTCGTCAAGGCCGGTGCCGCGCCCGGTGACCGCAGCCACCGGGACGCCCGTGACGACCGCTGTAATGGCGCTGGAGGCGGTGGTGTTGCCGATACCCATATCCCCGGTACCCACGATGTCGAGCCCGTTCTTGAGTTCAGCGGCGACGATCTCGGCGCCGCTGGTGACTGCCTGTAGCGCCTGC
>CAZPSW010000020.1:0-13652 GCA_964589255.1 uncultured Dehalococcoidales bacterium | reverse complement strand
CCAGTTCCCCGGCCAGTATCTTCAGCAGGGTGGTCTTCCCGGCACCGTTGGGCCCCACCAGCGCCACCCGGTCCCCGCGGCCCAGCACCAGGTTCAGGCCACGGTAGACGATACGTGGTCCGTAAGATTTGGTGACATCCTCAAGCGTAATCACCACCTTGCCCGTACGCGGCGGTTCCCCGAAGGCGAACTTGATCTTGCGCGTCGTCCGCGGCACCACGATGCGGGCTGTCTTTTCCAGCCTCTTGAGACGGCTCTGCACCTGGGTGGCCTTGGTATTCTTGGCGCGGAAACGGTCAATGAAGCGCATTTCGTGCTTTAGCTTGACCTCCTGTTTCCGGGCGGCGAAGCGCTGCGTCGCCAGGTCCTGCTGCCGCGCCAGCACGTAGGCGTCGTAACCACCGTTAAAATAGATCACCTCGTCCGGCTCAATGGCGACCACTTTCTGCGCCACCTTGTTCAGAAAGGCGCGGTCATGGGAGGTCACCAGCACCGCACCCTGGTAGCCCAGGAGGTAATTCTCGAACCAGCCGGTGGTGTCCAGGTCAAGGTGGTTGGTGGGCTCATCCAGGACCAGCATGTCCGGGTTCAGAAAGAGCAGTTTGGCCAGTTCCACACGAATGCGCCAGCCACCGCTGAATTCCGCCAGGGGACGCGCGAAATCACTCTCCGCGAAGCCCAGGCCGGAGAGGATTAGCCGGGCGTTGTGTTCCGCGTCATAGCCGCCAGAAATTTCAAAGGCATGCTCCAGTTCACCCAGTTCGGATAACATCGCGGTGATGGTGGCGGCGCCCAACTCCACGGCTAATTCATCCCGCAATAACTCTATTTTATGGGCCAGGGAATTGATCCGGTCTGAAGCGCCGGCCACCTCCTGGAGCAATTCACCGCCGGCGCTCGGGTTGATGTCCTGCCGCAGGTAGCCGGTGGTGGCGCCGCGGCGCCGCGAGACGGTGCCGCTGTCGGGGCTGATATTACCCGCCATGATCTCGAA
Organism: uncultured Dehalococcoidales bacterium; assembly: GCA_964589255.1. GTDB lineage: Bacteria > Chloroflexota > Dehalococcoidia > Dehalococcoidales > SURF-40 > CAZPSW01. The sequence goes on along the minus strand of CAZPSW010000020.1, from coordinate 12,658 downwards.
AAGGGTGGTCTTACCGCTACCGTTGGGGCCGATCACGGCGATGCGGTCCCTGGTGCCGACGTCAAAACTGATACCGCGGAACAGGTACTGCCCGTGGAAAGACTTCGAGATATTGGCAATGCTGATCATGGCCTGCGCTACCGCACCTGATTATACAGGGAGAGCGTGCGGTTGGGGAAACGGTGCCCTCCGCGGCGGGTCTTTAGGGTATGATGGGTGGTGACGAGTATGAAGACGGCACTAATCATCACCCATCCGGGCAGCGCCCACTTTGATGAGGTCACCGCCATCGGCCTAATCCTGGCAGAGCACGGTGACACCGAATTCCGCATTGAACGGCGCGCACCGACTGATGCGGAACTGGATGACACCTCCGTTTGGGTGGTCGATACCGGAAATCGGCATCAGCCGGAACGGCTTAATTTCGACCACCATCAGCACCGGGACTGCGCTGCCGCCTTCGTGCTGGTGGCGCGGCACCTGGGACTGGAGGAGACGTTATCGGTGGCGCCGTGGTGGCATTTCAAGGACGAGGTGGACCGCTACGGCCCGGTCAACAGTTCCCTCAAGTTCGGGGCCGGTGACGCCCTGATTAACCACAACCCGGTGGAGACCTGGCTGACAGCAAATTTCGCGGCGGCGCCCCAGGCCGTGGTGCCGCAACTGGCGAGCCTTGGCGCGGACATCATCGCCGGCGCCCGTACCCTGAAGGCCCAGATCGATTTCTGGCGCACTGCCCGACGGCTGACGATCCACGGGGTGCCCGCCATGATCGGTGAGACACGGGAATCCGCCGGGCTGGAGGAATTCCGCCGCCTCACGGCTGACCCGCCGGACATTGTGATCTCTCTGGATCGCCGTGATGATGGTTGGCGCCTTTTTCGCTACGACGGTACGGCGGTTGATTTTTCCCGTATCGCGCAACGTCCGGAAGTGGCCTTCGCGCATCAGACCGGCTTCATGGCCAAAACTCATCAGCGCCTGGGGATGGACGAACTGGTCGCCCTGGTGGGCCTGGCGGTGACCGCCGCCAACCCCCCGCCGCAGGCACCAGCATAATGACCGGGGAGATTGAGAATCCCCTGACGAGTCCCCAGATACTGTTTGACCTGGTGAACGTGCGCATGCCTTACGGGAAGTATAAGGACCGCTTTCTCTGTGACCTGCCGGAACCGTATCTCGTCTGGTTCCGGAAAAAGGGTTTCCCGCCGGGGCGCATCGGGCTGCTGCTTTCCGCCTTCTACGAGATCAAGCTCAACGGGCTGGAATACCTACTCAAGCCCCTGCGGCAACCGCCACCCCGAAGCTGACCCTGACACCATAAAAAAGAGGCGGGAGCCGTTGCCAGGCCCCCGCCTCTTTAGTTTCTAAGGTTGCTCACGGTTAGTGCCGGGCCGGCATGGCGCGGAAACAGTCGCTGCAATAAACGGGCCGCACGCCGCTGGGCTTGAAGGGTACCTGGGTATCCTTGCCGCACTGGGCGCAGACCGCCGGGAACATCTCGCGCGGCTGGCCGTAACCGCCGCCGCCACCACCGTAGCTGTTGCCACGGCTCATGGAATTGGCTTTGCGCGTGGCCCGGCATTCGAGGCAGCGCTTCGGCTCGTTGGTGTAACCACGGGACTGGAACTGTTCCTGTTCTTCCGCGGAAAACGTGAAATCGGCGCCGCAATCGGCGCAGTTGAGGGTTTTGTCGTTAAAACTCAATGGTTACCTCTCTATTGTATTTTTGCCAGTTTAGGTCATCCATTAAAGGGACAACTATTTAACCTTTGATTAGCGGACCAGAACTAAGCTTGTCCCTATTGTACCTCATGTGACGATTTATGTCAACTCTGACCGGCCTCAACTCTTCATGTTGATGAATTGCAGGGGCAGGTTGTAATCCTCGTCCCGCAGCAGCTGCATCACTTCCTGCAGGTCATCGATCTTCTTACCGATGAGCCTGACCTGGTCCTCCTGGATAGCGGCCTGGACCTTGACCTTGAGACCCTTGATCATTTTCACCATCTTCTGACAGGTCTCCCGGGGGATGCCCTCCTTGACCAGAATCTCCGTCTTCACGGCCCCGTGGCTGGTGGGTTCAATCTGCAACGGGTCCAAGCACTTCGGGTCCACCTTCAGGCGGGCGCACTGGATGAGCAGCATTTCGGTGACCGCCTTCACTTTCCAATCGTCTCCCGATATAATGTGAATGCGCTTGTCTTTCTTGTCGTAGGTGACCTCGGTCCTGACGTTCCTGAAATCAAACCGCGTCGAGATTTCGCGCTTCACGTTGTTGATCACATTGATCAGCGCCGGCATGTCCACCCTGCTTACCACGTCAACTGACGGCATCTTCATCTCCCTGGTGTCACCATCGATCAATTATATTTTACCACTAAAATGGTGCTTTTGTTTCGGGGGAGACCCATCGGTGGTATATTTCAGGCTGGTGTGTTAGTATTGGCTAGCCTTGCGGAAGGGGTGGCGAACGGCGTAAACCACCGTCCCTGGGGTGGAGTGTATGGCGACCACAACGACCCTGCCGACAGTCAGCGACGAAGCGGTGGCGGCGATGTTGCGCCCGCCGCCATCACGGCTTGATGGAAAGGGGTAAAACAGTGGATAGAAATACTTGGATCAAAGCACTGGGCGATACCATAACCGGTTCCTGACCTACGCCAATGAAGCAGTGCTGCCGTTCTACATCCTGCACCAAACGGTGATTCTGATCATCGGTTGTTTCGTCATTCAAATGGGCATCGGCATCACGCCGAAGTACTTCATCATCATGCCCGGATCGTTCCTCGTCATCATGGCCATCTATGAGCTTTTGGTGAGACGCGTCAACGTGAGCCGTTTCCTTTTCGGCATGAAAGCCAGGCCTTAAAGATCAATTTAGAGGGCACTCGTGAAACTGAAAGCGGTATTTTTCGCCACCCTGGTGATGGCCCTGGTGATCAACGGCAGTCTCGGCGGTTGTGCCCGTGCAGTGGTCGTCGGCTCCGGCAGCCTGGTCTCCGATGAGATGGGTTTCAACGACTTTACCCGCCTCCGCGTGAGCCATACCTTCGAGGTTGAGGTGACGCAGGGGGACAGTTACCGCGTCGCCATCTCTGCGGACGACAACATGATCCAGTACCTGAAGGTCACCAAGAGCGGCAACACCGTCAGCATCGGCCTGGAGCCGGTGCGCACGCGGGGGATTTTCCCGCGTTCGGTGACGCTCCGGGCGGAGATCGTCATGCCATCTCTGGACCGCATTGATCTTTCCGGGACCAGCCGGGCCACCGTTAACGGGTTCAACTCCGGCGATGACCTGGAGATCGACACTTCCGGGGCCAGTGCCGTGGAACTGGTCGGTATCGCCGCCGGGAAGATCAGGATTGACTCCAGCGGCGCTTCCCGGGTGACCGGGCAGGTTGTCACCGGTGACGCGGACTTTGATGTCAGCGGCGCCAGCACGGTGGAACTGACCGGTTCCGGCGGGGACATCGTGACCGATGTTTCCGGTGCCTCCCACCTGCAACTGGGGGAGTTCCCGGTGCGGGACGCCAAGATTGATTTCAACGGCGCCAGCAGCGGCACCATCGATGCCACCGGCACGATCGACGTCGACCTTTCCGGCGCTTCCCGGCTGAGCTACATGGGCGAACCGAATCTGGGTTCAATCGATGTCACCGGCGTCTCCAACATGAGCCGGGAGTAATCGCCACCCCACGGCGACGATCAAATCGAGAGGGGGGCACATGGCGTCGCAAATGATTGAAGAAGAGGTCCTCGCGGAAGCTAGGAAACGCGTCGAAGTGAAGAAGCGTTTCCTCAACGGGCTGGTTGCCTACGTGGTGGTCAACATCCGGCTGGAGGACAACGAACTGACGATCAGCTTCCCCTATGAGAACTTTGCGCGCTGGATTGAATACCTGCCCGCGAGGGCCGAATACTACCGCAAGTACCGCCAGGTGATCGCCTACCGGCAGTACCAGCCGCCGGACCCCTCGAAGGAGATCATGACCCTGTTCTTCGACGATGACGATCCGCCCAAGCAACAGGGTTCTTTTTGTCCCTGTAGTTGACCAGCCGCGCGGAGTTCGCCAGCACCGGTAGCGCCGACGTTTCGTGCATTAATGCTCCGAACACGGGCCCGATGATGCCGAAACCGCCGAGGAATACCGCCAGCACGTTGACGCTCATGGAGAAGATCACGTTGAGGCGAATCACCTTGAGGGATTTCCGCGAGAGCCCAATGATGTAGGGTACCCGGGAAATGTCGTCCCGCATGAGGCAGACCTCGGCCGTCTCCATGGCGGTATCGGTGCCGGAGAGGCCCATCGCGATGCCCATGTCGGCAGCGGCGATGGCGGGCGCGTCATTGATGCCGTCACCGACGAAGGCCACCTTGTTGCCCTGCGCCTGCAAGTCCCGGATGATCTTTAATTTCTCTTCGGGTAGCACCTCGGCGTGGTAATTCCCGATACCCAATTCGGTGGCGATCATTTTGGTGGTATGGGGGCTGTCCCCAGTGACCATCAGGATGTTGGCCACCCCCAGCCTTTTCAGTTCCGCGATGGTCTCTTTGGCCTCAGGGCGGGCCGCGTCGGCCAGCGTCAAAACCGCCTCCAGGCTTCCCGCCACCACAAGCAGCACAGCGGTGCCGCCGGAATCCTCACGCGCCGAGATTTTGGCCGCGTCCGCGTCGCCTATGACAATACTCTGTTCCCGCAGCAAGCGGCTGTTGCCCACTATCACGGGGCGCCCATCAATGATGGCCTTCACCCCGAAACCCGGCAAAACGACGAAGTCCACCGGTTCCGGCGGCGTGATCGATTTTTCGCTGGCCGCATTCATGATGGCGCGCCCGATGGCGTGTTCGCTGAAACGCTCCGCCCCGGCGGCCAGTTTTAATATTTCGTCCGCTTTCATGCTGCCCAGGGCGTCGATGCCCTTGAGCACCGGCTGACCGCGCGTCAGGGTGCCGGTCTTGTCAAAAGCCACCACGTCCACCTTGCCCACCTGCTCAATGCTGCGGCCTGATTTCACCAGTATGCCGCGCCGGGCGGAATTACCGATCGCGGCCACCACCGCCGTCGGTGTCGCCAACACCAGGGCGCAGGGGCAGACCACCACCAGCACCGTCACGGAGCGCAGCACGTCCTGCGTCACCACCCCCACCACCGCGGCGATGAGAAAGGTCAATGGCACCAGGTAGGTGGCGTAGCGGTTGGCCAGGCGCTGCACCGGCGCCTGGGTGGCCTGAGCCTCCCCCACCAGCTTCACGATCTGTCCCACCGTGGTATCACCGCCAATGCCGGTGGCGCGCACCACCAGCGCCCCCGTTTCGTTCAGCGTGCCGGCGAAAACGGTGTCATCCTTTTGTTTCTCCACGGCGACCGACTCCCAGTCACCGCGGCCTGGTTGACACAACCCTGACCGGAGGCCACCACGCCGTCCACCCCGATGCGCTCCGCGGGGTGCACCAGCACGCTGTCCCCCACTTTCACTTCCGCCAGCGGCACCACCACCTCAATACCTGCGCGCCTGAGGGTGACCGTGGCGGGAACCAGTGAGGCCAGTTCTTTCAGGGCATTATCGGCGCGGGAGACGGTATAGTCTTCCAGCGTTTCGCCCACCGAAAGCATGAAGACCACCAGTGCCGCGGCCACGTATTCCCCCACGCTGACGGCCGCCACCATGGCCACCGCCACCATCAGGTCCACCGTGATGTCCCGTTCCGTGATCACCGCTTTCAGCGCCCGCAACACGATGGGCACACCGGTCACCAACGCCGCCGCCAGGTAGATCCACTGGCCGATGTCCGCGGAACCGGTCATGGAGACGAGGAATGCCACCAGCAGCAGCAGACCGTTGGCCGCCGTGGAAAGTGTCTTCCAGGACAGTAAGAATTCCCGGTGCCGCGCGAAAAAGTTCTTCTCTGGGGCCATTGTCTGTCACTCCTTGGTTGTTCTCCATTCCCTCAGGCGCCGCCGAGCAGGCGCCCCTTTTCCATCTGGATCAGGGACCCCAGGGACAGTGCCGAAAGGTCCTTCAGCTTGTAATAAACGCCGCCCAGATCTTTCGCGATGTCCTGAGCGTATTCGTAGATAAAACTGCCGTATTTACCCGCCTCGGGCGTGACCTCGGTATCGATGATAATGGGGTAGATCCCCTCCGCGCGCACCAGCTCCGCCATTTTGCTGACTTCGTCCATGGGGTCCCCGCCGTCCACCATGGGCACGTTGGCGCGCCCGTCGGTGAGCAGCACCATGATCGGAATAAAGGTCGGGTCCTTCTTTCTTTCCACCTTGATCGTATGATAGGCCTTCATCAGCCCGGCGCTGAGCGGCGTCTTGCCCCCGGTGGGCAGCAGCGTCAGCATCCTCCTGGCGCGCTCCACGCTGCTCGTCGGCGGCAGCACCGTCACCGCGTCACGGCCCCGGAAGGCCACCACCGCCACCCGGTCCCGGCGTTGGTAGGCATCCATCAGCAGGGACAGCACCACCCCCTTGGTGGCCTCCATACGCTGCATCACGCCCATCGAGCCGCTGGCGTCCACCGCCAGTACGATCAGCGTCGAGACCCTGTCCTCCCGCACCTTGTTCCTGAGGTCGCCATCGGCGATGAGTATAGACGGTTTTCCGGTCTCGCCCTGATGCTTCCCGCGCCGCGCCAGCTGGTACGGTGCCGCCGCCCGGATGGTGGCGTCAAAGGCGATGTCCTGCGGCACGTCTTCCGGTATGCGGTGCTTGATGTAGCGCCCCTTCCGCCCGGTGGAGAGTGACTTGATGCGTTCCCCGGAACCGGCTCGGATGGTCTTGTCCGCGCGGCGGCGCACGAGGTCACGTGGCAGTTCCAGCGGCGCGCCGACGCGAAAGACGGCGGTCGGAATCTCTTCAGTCTCTTCGGTCAGCTCCTTTTTTTTTTCTTCCCGCTCCGGCGGGGTGTCAAAGGCCTGGTCGTTTTGCAGTTGGTCTATCAGGTCCTGCATATAGTCCGGCTCCGCGTACTTGTCCTCCTGGAAGGGGTTGGCGCGCACCCGGAACGGCAGTACGAATTCCGCCGCCTTTTTGATGTCTGCCTCGGTCACCAGGGTGCGCCCGTTATAGGCGGCCAGCGTGCGCGCCGTCCGGGCCATCATGATGTCGGGCCGCTGTCCCTCAGCCTTTACCTCTCGCGTGATGCGGCAGATGAGGAGTAACAATTTAGCGGGGATATCCACCTGTGACAGCAGCCGGCGGGCCCGCACCAGGCGGCCTTTGAGCGCCACGTTGCGGCGGTGGAACTTCCGCGTGAAGGCCAGCGGGTTCTCTTCGAACTCGTTTCTGCGGGTGATGATCTGCACCCGCTGGCTGACGTTCGGCAGGCCGCTGACGGAGACATGCAGCGCGATGCGGTCAAGGAGTTGCGGCCTCAGTTCGCCCTCTTCCGGGTTCATCGTGCCCACCAGGATGAAGCGCGCCGGATGGCTGAAGCAAATACCCTCACGCTGCACCACGTTGACGCCGGAGGTGGTGGCGTCCAGCAAAACGTCGATGACGTGGTCGTCGAGCAGGTTGATCTCATCTATATAGACGATGCCCTGGTTCGCCGCCGCCAGTATGCCCGGATCGAGCACTCGTTCCCCCAGCTTGATGGCGCTTTCCAGGTCCAGCGTACCGAGCACACGGTCCTCGGTGGCTCCCAGCGGCAGGTCCACCACCCGCGTCCGTTGTTTCACGTTGGGTAATGCGCCGGGGCCGCCGCCACGGTACTTGGCGGCGCAGTTAGGGCACAACGCCGCCGGCTGGTTCGGGTCACAGTGGAAGGCGCAGCCGTCCACCACCGGTACGTCCGGCAGCAGGTCCGCTAGCGCGCGCACTACGGTGGACTTGCCGGTGCCCTTTTCACCGCGGATGAGCACTCCGCCGATCCGGGGATTGATCGCGTTCAAGAGCAGCGCCAGCTTCATGTTCTCCTGCCCCACCATGGCAGTGAAGGGGAAGATGATGCGTTTCAGTTGGCCCGCGTTCCGGGATGCGTCAGCCACGGTCCACCCCCTTACCCCTGTTTTGGGCCGTTTTGGGGCGCTTGCGGCGCTGCGCCGCATCTTCCATCTGCTCCGCATGCTCCAGCACCTGCTGGAAGCGGGCCGCCCCCAGCGTCGCCTCCTCGAAGGGCTTGCGCCGCATACGGAAGCTCAGCGTCAGTTCCGCCGCCAGGCGCAGGTCGTCCGCGGTGACCTCCGTCCGGCCCTGGAGCGCGGCATGGGTCATGGCGGTGCGTGCCACGATGATGTCGGGCCGGTGCCCGTCAACGTCAAGCTCGGTGGAGACGCGCGCGATGATACGCAGCCAGTGCGGGGAAATCTGCACTTTGGGCAGTAATTCCCTAGCGGCGGCAATGCGGCGCGTCAGTGCCAGCGTTTCCTGACGCCAGCGGCGCTGAAACGCCTCCGGGTCCCGCTCAAAGCCCTCCGCCAGTTTCACAATCAGCACGCGGTCCCGCACGTCCTGGTTGGTGTCCACCTGCACCTGGAGCGCCAGGCGGTCATGCAGTTGCGGGCGTAATTCGCCTTCCTCCGGATTCATGGTGCCGAAGAGGATGAACTTCGAGGGGTGGGACACCGAGATGCCCTCCCGCTCCACCACGTTCACCCCCATTGCCGCCGAGTCCAGCAATACATCCACCACGTGGTCGTCCAGCAGGTTGATGTTATCGACGTAAAGGATTCCCCGGTTGGCGTCCGCCAGTATGCCCAGCTCAAGCGCCTTGATGCCCTCTTTGATGGCCCGCTCGATGTTCAGCGTGCCGATGACGCGGTCCTCGGTGGCACCCACCGGCAGCTCCGCGATTTGTACTTTTTGCTCCTCCCAGGGCAGGGATTCCCCGCTTTCATACCTTTCACGGCAGGACGCGCACATCTCGCTGGGGTCAGTGGGGCTGCAGTGGAAGCGGCAATCCCGGACCGCTTTAATCTTCGGCAGCACGTCACTGAGACCTCGCACCGCCAGCGTCTTACCGGTGCCCCTTTCACCCCGAATCAGCACACCGCCAATCTGCGGGTTGGCCGCATTGAGCACCAGCGCCAGCTTCATCCTCTCTTGACCCACCAGGGCCACGAAAGGAAAACCGGCACGCCTGCCGCCCTCTTTTGGTGCTCGTCTCTGCGCCGCCACTGCTTTAGCCAAGATCAGACCTCTCGCTCCTCGATCTCTTCCTCAAGTTCAAGGTAGATCTGCTTCATCCGTTCCAGTTCTTCAGAGGTGGCCTGCCAGTAGTCCCGCTGAAAGGCCTCCATCAGTATTTTTATGATGTCGTTCAGGGACCAGGGGTTTTCCTCGATGATCCTTTTTCGCGTGGCGTCGTCGAAAACGTATTTCCCGGCCATCTCCTTGAAGACACGGGTGTCCACCTCGGAGGTGGTGGCGGCCCAGCCCACCAGGTGTTCGGCCCGGTCCGCCATGACGCTCATACCGTGGGCGCCGCTGTCCAGCATGCCGTTGATCCACTTGCCGTCAAGGAAGCGCGTCCGAGCCTCGATCTCCAGCTGCTTGCCGAGGCGCCTGGTGGTGACCTTCTGGGACGACGAATCCGCCACCATCACCACCGGTTTCTTTTGCGTCAGGTGCGCCACGGAACTGGTGATACCGCCCAGGTGCTCGTAGTAATGATCCAGGTCGCTGACCCCGTAAAGGCTGGTGCTGCGCACCTGCGCGCAGACCGAAACGTGCTTCAGGATTTCGTGCAGCGCCTCGGGGTTCTTCTGGCCGTAGACGGTCTCCCCGTAGAAGTGGCTTTGCTTGTCGAGGTACATCTCGGCGATGTCTTTTTCATCTTCCCAGGCGGCACTGGCGATCATCTTCGAGATGTTGGTTCCGTAGATACCGGCGCCCACCCCGAAGGTGCGCATTTTGGAAAACTCGGATGCCTCGGCGGGACCCTGCCCGGCGGCGATGAGGTTCCTTTCGATCTCCAGGCTGTGCTTGCGGATATAATTCTGCGCCGGCGGTTCATCAAGCTCGGCCACCGTCTTCACCGCCTTGCCGATGAGCTGCAAAACATCGGGGAAGGTATCGCGGAAGATGCCGGAAAGGTCGATCGCCACGTCAATACGCGGGCGGCCCAGTTCCGCCAGCGGTATCACCTCGATGCGCCGGGGGTCGATGTAACCGATGCCGGAACGGATGGGCCGCACCCCGATCAGTTCAAATATCTCGGAGACCGTCTCCCCGTGCGTCTGCATCACTTCCAGGCTGAAGAGCACCGTGCCCACCGATTCCGGATACTCCCCGTGCTCCGCGTAGTAACTGTCCAGTATCTGCCGCGTGAACTGGGAGGCCCGCTCCGCGGCCAGCTTGGTGGGCACCTTCCGCGGGTCGAAGGAGACCATGTTACGCCCGGTGGGCAATATGTCCGGGGAGCGCACCGGGTCACCGCCCAACCCCGGCGGTAGGTATTCCCCGTGCAATCCTTTGAGCACGGCGTCAATCTCGGCGCTGACCCCAAGCCGCAGGTCGGCGGCCACCTGGACCCCGTACGCCAGCGTACGTGCCAGTTCCTGCTGCCGCTCTCCGGGCAGCTTCAGGCCGACCTTTTTCAACGCCCCGCGCAGCGTGCGTCCCTTCACCACCACTTCACGAATCAAGTCCGCCGCGGCAGCGTCGACGGCGGTTAGTATCTCGCCATAAGATTTACCGTCATCCGTCCTCGCCGATGGCTGTTTCTGCGCCTCGTCCCAGTTCAGGCCACGGGTCAGGCAGAGCGTCTTTTGCAGCGGCAGGAGGTCCCCCCGCTCAAAGCGCAGGGTGGCCAGCAAATAATCGGTAACATCGGCCTCGGTCAGCGCCCGGCCCATGACGTGCAGCCCGCGCGGTATCAGCGCCGCCTTCATCGTCATGATATCGTCGTAGAGGGCGTCAATGTCGGTGTCCTCCGCTTCTTCATCGATCAGCTTGCATTCTTTGGCCCGGCTGATGACCTGGGTTCTAGCCAGGTCCGCCCGCCCCGAATTGGCGACCAGCAGGTCAAAATAGGCGGTGATATCGTCCTCCAGCGCGGCGTAGGCGGTGAAGGCGCCGCTGGCGGTCATCGGCGGTGTATTGTAATTTATCAACGTCGCCAGCGCCCTTCTCTTGGCGATCGTCCCCTCGGAGGTGCCGGTGACAATATAGATGTAAAGATTCGGTACTTCCGGCAGAATGATGTCAGGGAAGCAGTTCTGGGACAGGCCAATCTGCTTGCCGGGAAGGAATTCCAGCGTGCCGTGGGTGCCGAAATGCACCAGCGCGTCCGCCTCGAAGACGCGCTCCAGCCAGCGGTAAAAGGCCAGGTACTGGTGGTGCGGGGCGATATTACGGTCATGGTACATCTTGGCCGGGTCTTCGCCCCAGCCGCGAGCGGGTTGAAAACCGACGAAGACGTTGCCGCAGGTGATGCCCGGTACCAGCAGGCGGTTGCCCGCGCGCATCACCTCACCCGGCGCTTCGCCCCAGTCCCGTACCATCTCGGCGCGCGGCGCCTCTGGCAACTCCTCAAACCAGTCCTGGTACTGCGCCGCGTCCACCGTGAAGGCGTTACGGCCGGCGCGTTCCACGTTGGTCCAGCTCATCTTATCGACGTTGACCAGGTTGCGCTGCGTCAGCAGCCGCTGGAAATCCCGTCCGGTGCGGGGGTAAACGCCAACGTCATAACCTTCGGCCTTCATCCGGTCAAGGATGTTGACGAGGCTGGAAAACACGTCAAGGTAGGCGGCGGAACCGACGCTGGCCTTCCCCGGCGGGTAGTTGTAGAGCACGAAGGCCACCTTCTTCCGTGCGTTCTCTTTGCGCCGCAGGCGGGCCCAGGCTAGTGTGCGGCGCACCACCTTATCGGGGCGGCCCGGGATCGACGCCAGCCCGCCGATATCCCCATTCTCACCGTCGGCGGTGAAACCCGCCAGCAGCAGCGGCTCGATGGCGCCGTCCATTTCCGGCAGTGACACCCCCAGCGCGGTATAGATCGGTGAAATGCCGCTGGCGCTATCCGCCCAGTCCTTGATCGGGGCGCTGGTCATGGTGACCGGCTTCAGGATGGGGACGCCGAGGCGCTCCAGGTCCGCGATGGCGCGCGGATAGTCCCCTCCCGACGGCCCCCCCGCCAGCCGGAAGATGGGCAGGCTGATGAGGACGTCCACCAGTGGCCGCCCGCGCTTTAGGAAGTACTTATTCACCGCCGCCATGTTGTTGGTGCCTTCGCTCATCACCGGCAGCACCGCGGCGCCTGCCGCTTCCAACTTTGCGATCATCTCGTCAAGGTAGCCGACGTTGCCGGTAACGTAATGCTTCATGTAGAAGAGAATGCCGATCACGGGTTTGTCTGCATGCCCGTTGCCCCGGTGGTACCACTTATGGTAATCGTCGGCGTTGGTGAACACCCTGGGCGCACCGGGGTGGTAGACGGCATACGTCGGCAGTATCTTCGGTGCGGACACTTTCACGTCCAGGCCGCCGTATTCCCGCCCCAGGAAACGCATCATCTGGCCCAGGTTCTCTTTGTCCCCGAATTGCCAGTAGCGGTAAACCGAAACGTAATTCTGGGCGTGTTTTGAGCCCCCGAACGGCAGCAGCCGCGAAGGCAGGTCCAGCCAGCGCCGCTTTTCCTTCAGGCCCTCGGCGCCGTAGACCAGGGTATCGGCTGAAAAGATGGACTTGATGAGCTTTAG
>CAZPSW010000019.1:5665-13771 GCA_964589255.1 uncultured Dehalococcoidales bacterium | reverse complement strand
TCACAGCCCACCTTGGTGCCCGCGAGGTGCAGTTCTTCACGCAGCACGCGCACCAGCGTCCACCACGGCTCCACGGAAACCGTCACCGCCTGGCCGTTGACGTGGAATCGGATCGTCTCTTTCATCGCGGCGTCACCTCAGGCGTGGTACTTCCAGCCAGCAACGTGCGCAGGGCCCGCAACGTCAGCACGCGTACCATCTCCCGGCGGTAATCCGCGCTGGCGCGGACGTCGCTGATCGGCCTGGCTGCAGCCGCCGCCGCCAGCGCCACCCGCGCCAACAGTTCCCCGGTGGCCTCTTTCCCCAGCAATAATGACGCCGCGGCGCGGGCCAAGAGCGGCGTCGGCGCCACCGCCCCCAGCACGATTCGCGCGTCATGGCAGATATTGTCCGCGTCCAGTTTCAACACTACCGCGACGCTGGTGGTGGCCAGATCCACCGCGGTGCGGCTGTGCTTCAGATACACGCCCCGGCGCTGTCCCGGCGGCGGCAGGGTGACGTGGGTGACGACCTCTGCGGCGGTGCAGACGGAACCGCCGGGCCCGGTGAAAAAATCCTCCAGGGAGACTGCTCTCTCACTGTCGGCGCAGTTGATGGTCACCGCCGCATCGTAGCCGACCAGGGCCGGGGCCGTCTCAGCCGAGGGCGAGGCGTTACAGATATTCCCGCCGATGGTGGCGACGTTACGGATGGCCACCGAGCCGAGCAGTGAGGCCGCCTGCGCCAGGGCCGTGTAGTGCTGCCGTACGATAGGCGATTGTTCGATGTCCCGAATCGTCGTCAGTGCGCCAATGCACAGGCCGTCATTTTCGTCGTATTGGATGCCGTCGAAACCCGGAATGCCGCTGATGTCCACCAGGCAGTCGATGGTATCCGCCGGGTGCTTGAGCTGCACCATCAGGTCCGTGCCGCCGGCGATGAGGCGAGCCTTCGCGCCATGTTGCCGCAATAAATCGAATGCCTCGGCCAGGCTGGCGGGTTGCCGGTACTGGTGGTTCATGCGCCGGGTTCCATTTCCGCCACCGGTGCCAGCGTCATCAGCTTGCCCAGGCTGGGTCTGCGTTCCCTGATGCCGAGGCGGTTCAGGGTGTGCCACATGGTTGCCGTATTGCTGCTGAAGACAGGCTTTCCCAGCTCCCGTTCCAGTTGCTCGATGATGGTGATGCTCTTCAACCCGGCGCAGGTGATGAAGACGGCCTCGGCATCTGGCCGGTCCACCGCATGTACCAGGCGGTAGGTGTCCTCCGGGGTGGCCGTGCGCAGGTCATCCGGGATGCTCTTGATGTCCAGCACTGCCACGCCGCGGTCCTCGATGAACTGCCGCTCGATACGGTTCACGGCGTCAATGTAAGGGCTGGCGATGACGGTACGACGAATACCGAGCGCCCGGAAAGCTTCGAGCACCGCCGTCGAGGTGGTGCTCGAGGGGATGCCGGTGGCCTGCTGCAGCAGCGCCGCCAGTTCCCGGTCCCAACCGACGCCCTTGATCAGGCTGCCGGTGGTGCAGGCATAAACGATGATATTGACCCCGGCGTCCGCCAGCAGCCGGGCCGCGTCCGCGGCGCCGTCGCTCATCTGCTTCAGGCTCTCGATGACGTTGTCCAGGCTCAGCGGCAGCCGCGTCGCGTGCACCGAAATGCCGTCCGGGACCATCGCCGTGAACTCCGGTTCCACCGCCGTATTGAGGGACGGTATGATGACCCCGATGCGTGTTTTATAACCGTACATTTGTTTTCCCTAACGGCCGCGGGTGGCCGCCGGTGCCTCGCTGAGTCTTTCCAGCTGGGCCTCGATGCCCGTCACAATGCGTACCGCGAAACGCCGCATCTGTCCGCTGATGATGGTGTTCAACAGCGGGTTGATGCCTTTCTCCCGCACCACTTTACAACTGACTTCGGTCTGATGGCCGGTGAGCCCACGTAGTTTGAAACTGACGCCGAAGCTGATCTTTAGCGGCCCCTGTACCGTGCTGATGCCGCAGTTCAGAGCGTCCGGGGGGACGATCTCCCGGAACTCCGCCTTGACGCGGAACTTCAGCGGCAGGCCGGCACGCCAGATCATGTCCGCGTAGAACAAATTCTCGTTCACGATGTCCATTTTCTCCAGCGGCAGATCCCGGTAGATGGCGCTGCCGAGCACTTCCCAAACCCTGGTCTGGGGCGCCCGGATGATGAACTTCCGCTGCAGGATCACGGCATTGAGCGGCGCCGTCACCTTGACGGCTCCGCGGCGGCACCACGCCCCGCGATGCGTCCCACCGCGAGGCATTCCGTGATATTACCCGCCGCCTCGTAGAGAAAACCCCAGAGCGAACCCAGTTCCCCCGCCGCGTAGAGTCCGGGGATGGGCCGGTCCTGGTGGTCCAGCACCCGGGCCCGGGCGTCCCGCCGGGGACCACCCATCGTATTCAGCAGGCTGGGCCAGAGCTCGATGGCGTAATAGGGGCCACTGTCGATTGGCGTCAGGCTGTCCCGCGCGCGACCAAACTCGGCGTCAATGCCGCCGCGGCAGGCCTCGTTGTAGCGCGCCACAGTGTCCTCCAGGGCGGTGGCGTCGAGGGATATTTGCGCCGCCAGTTGGGCCAACGTTTTGCCCTTTTTGATCCAACCCCGGGACACTTCCTTTGAATTATCGAGGCTCCAGTCGTAGTCCATGTTGGTGCCCATTTTGGGCGCCAGTGGCCCCTTCTTGCGCATCACTTCGTCGAAGATGGCCCAGGTGGGCAGGCGCGGGTAGAGGGCGCGATGTGAATCAAACCAGCATATGGTGCGCCACATCTCGTGCATCTCAAGGTTGGTCTCGTTGGCGAAACGCCGCGCGTCCCGGTCAACGTAGATGAAGCGGTCACTGAACATCAGGATGTCAAAGGCCGCCTCGTAGCCCGGCGCCTTGAAACCGAGCGGGCTGGCCACCGCGCCCATGTGCCAGAGGGCGGCGCCCGCCTGCTGCGCCATCACGATGCCGTCCCCGGTGTTGCCGGTGTTACCCAGCGCCTGGAAGTACTGGCAGGGCAGGAAGGCCCGTTTCATCGGTTCGTTGTATTCAAACCCGCCGCAGGTGAGGATCACCGCCCGTTTGGCCCGGACCACCACCTCGGTGTCCCCGTGCCCGGCCACCACCCCGGTGACGGTACCGTCGTCCGCGGTGATTAGTGAACGTGCCGCGGTGTCTAGGTGCGTCTCGATGTGACGCCGCGTGACCTGGTCGTGGAGCAGGTTCCAGAGGTGGCCGCCAAACCAACCGCGCTGCTGTCTGGCCGCGCCTTCCGGGCGGACGTGAAAGTGTTCCGTCATGGCGCTGGCGCCGGGGGCGTCCGGCCAGCAGGGGGTGGGGCAGATGGGGTAGTAGATGTTGCCCACCGTGCTCTGGGACTCGGTTTGCGCCCCCATCCCCTCGAGCCAGCGCCGGTTCTCCAGCGCTTCGGCGACGAAGGCCTGCACTGTGGCCGCCTCCGTATTACCGAAACTGAGGCTGGTGATGTAGTCCGCCGCGGTCATGTCCCTGGGATCAATGATGACGCCGGCGGAGACGCGCGTATTGCCGCCCCCGGCGGGCATCTTTTCCAGGATCACCACTCGTGCGCCGGCGTCGTGCGCCGTGATCGCGGCCACCGCACCGGCGCCGCCGTAGCCCACCACTACCACATCGGTTTCTATTTCAGTTGCCATGGTCTATCTTCCCGGTCACCGCGTCAGGACAGCGGCACGCCCAAGTCCACCAGTTCCCCCTTCACCTTGAGGTACATGTCCCGCCACTCGGGTATTGGCTGCCACGTTTTCAGGTCGTAGCATTCCTGGACTGATTTACCCTTGGGCGGGTTCGGGTGCTGGTCCTCGTATTTCGGTATCAGGACTTTGGCGATGTCGTTGGCCTGCTGCCGCGTCATGCCGGCGGCGGCCTTGAAGACCTCGCCACAGAACTTGCATTCCAGCGGCGTCAGGTGATTTTCGAAACGCCCACCACCGGAGCGCGGCTGGATGGTGAATTCGGCGCCGGAAGCGGCCATGGTGACCATCGCCACCGCGGACTCGTACAGCAGCATCTCGGTGCAGGGTCCGGCCACCTGGTTGGGCACGAAGTTTTTCAGCAGGTGCGTATTCCGGCCCAGGGCCTGGCTCATCATGTTGAGCGCCCACATGGCGTCCCGCCCGCAGTTACCGGAATAGCGCACGTCCATGGCGTTGATCGAGGCGAAATCCGCCTGGTGCACCACGAACTGCAGCAGGAAACCGGCAATCTGCGTCAGCACCACTCCTTCGGCAGGCCCGGAGTAGCCGCCGATCATGGACTGGAAGCCCAGCCGCTTCACACTGCCGCTGCTGGTGGCCTGGATGATCTTGTGGAACGAGGCGTAATTGGTGCACATCTCGTCCGGCAGCAGGATGATGGCGATGCTCCTGGCCGGGTCCAGGCCGTCGGTGACGCCGAACCCACCCATCTGGCCGAAGACGCCGGTGCTGGAGATAATGTCATCGGTGGCCATGCCGGGGCGCCCGGCGCGCCAGAGCACCTGCTTCTTAAGTTCCACTTCATAACGTCCCACCAATGTCTCGTAGGGCGTGCCGCCAAGTACCGGGTGGCCGAGCACGGTGCGTAATGACCCCCCCTCAAAGACATCGATCTCCTTCTGATTCACGATGGCCGTCATCAGCGGCACCCAGAGTTCCTCTGAGATGACGATACCGAGCGAAGCGCAGACCACCGGCGGGAAGGGGTCTTCCAGGGCGCGGTGGCGGAAAACAACGCGGTCACGCCCGGTGCCCAGGATCAGCTCGTCCGGGCCGGTGCGCATGGCGTCCCTGATCTCGTCTTCGGTGGCGCGGATAATGCGTTCCGTCTCCAGGCAAAGGAAGCCCATCTCCAGGGCCAGCTCAAAGCCCGCCCTGAAGAATTTGTCCGCCAGCGCGTCGTCTTGGTTGACCGGGTTTTCCCGGTCACAGGCGCCCGTCAGGCCGTGTTCCTTGATCTTGGCCGCCACCGTCTTCGGGATGACGCGGGTACTCCATTCTTTCGAGGTGCAGATGGGGCCCTGGTGCGCCCTGTCCAGCATCTCAAGTATACGTACGTTCGACATGTTCTACCTCCACAACTTGCTTTAAGATTTATCCTCCGGGACGCCCCCGGAGAGTATTTTCAGGGTTTCCGTGAGCACCTTGGCCCCGTGCTCCACGTCCTCCCAGTGCGTCCATTCCAGCGGGGCGTGGCTGATGCCGGCGACGCTGGGCACGAAGAGCATCCCGGCCTTGACCTGACGCGCCAGGTTCTGGGCGTCATGCACCGCGCCGCTACTCAGGCGCCGGGACTTGATACCGGCGGCGCCCGCGGCGCGCTCGATGACGGCGGCCACTTCCGCCGAGAGGCTTTGTGGCGCATGCACTGACGGGGCGTCGATATCAATGCTCACGCCGTGCTGCACGGCCACCGCCTCGATGCCCGCTACCACGGTCTGCTGCAACCGGCTCATGGCGGACGCGTCGGTGCTGCGGATGTCAATGCCCAGCGTCACCTGGCCCGGTACCACGTTGATGCCACCGGGAAAGACCTCCATCTTACCCACCGTGGCCACTACCGGCAGGCCGGTTTGGGCCACCATCTGACGCGCCTCGCGGTTGACCAGGCTGACAATATCCGCCGCCGCCACCAGCGCGTCCCTACGTGCCGCCATCGGCGTGGTGCCGGCGTGATTCTCCTCCCCGGTGACGCTCAGGGTGAGCCAGGTGACCCCGGCGATGGCCTCCACCACACCGATCGAGATACCCTCCCCGGCCAGTACCGGCCCCTGTTCAATGTGCGGTTCAATGTAATAGTCCACGCCCCGGAGGTCCCGGTCCTTCTCTCCCAGGTAGCCCACCTCGGTGAGCACCTCTCGCAGGGTGCGCCCGGCGTCATCCTGTTTCCGCAATGCCGTCTCCGCTTCAAGGGCACCACTGAGTACGCTGCTCCCCAGTAGGGTGGGGCGAAAAGCGGAGCCTTCTTCGCCGGTGAATGCCACCACCTCGATGGGGCGCCTGTTTTCAAAGCCGGCATCGTGTAACCTGCTCACCGCCTCCAGTGCCGTGAAGACGCCCAGGGCGCCGTCAAACATGCCGCCGCCGGCCACCGAATCCAGGTGGGAGCCCACCATAACCGTGCCGGTGTCACCGCCGGTGCTGGGCCGCAGGCCGAAGATGTTGCCCACCCGGTCCCAACTGACTCGGAGACCGGCCTCCCTCATGCGGGCCACCGCGTAGTCTCGAATCTCCTTGTTGGCGGCGCTGCCTTCGGGCCGCGTCACGCCGTGACGCGCGTCCAGTTGCGCGTAGGTCTCCACGCGCCGTGACGCACTGCGTCCCAGGCAACCGGCCCGGATGAGGTCTTCTTTGAGCCTGTTTTGCATTGCTCTGCCAGTCTAGACGGTGGACATCACCCCGTCGTCCAGCTCACCCTTCACAAATTCCCCGTAGCCCGCCTCGCCGACGAACTCGTCATTTTCAGCGATCACTCTGCCGCGCAGCACAGTGGCGCTGGGCCAGCCGGTGACATCCATCCCCTCGTAGACCGAGAGGTCGGTGCCCATGTGCAGGTCCGCCGCGTTCAGCGAATGTTTGCGTTCCGGGTCGATGATGGTGATATCGGCGTCGGAACCGGGCGCGATGACGCCCTTCTTCGGGTAGAACCCGAAGAGCTTGGCGGCGTTGGTGCTGACCACTTCGGCGTATTTTTGCAGGCTCAGGCCACGCTTCAAAACGCCCTCCTGGAAGACCACCGGCAGGCGCACCTCGGAGCCGGGAAAGCCGTTTGGAATTCCGGCGAAGCTGGCGCTGGCGTCCTCTTTCTGCTTTTTGGTGAATGCCAGGTGATCTGAGCCCACTGTCTGCACGGTGCCCTGCTTGATGCCGTCCCAGAGCGCCTCAATGTCCGCCGCCTTGCGTAACGGCGGGCTGCACATGTACATCACGCCGCGCGGCAGTGTGGGATCAAACGTGTCGTCGGTAAGCCAGAGGTAATGGGTACAGGTCTCGCAGTAGACGCGCAGCCCCTTGCGGCGGTAGCTGTCAATGATCGAGGGGCCGCCCCTGGTGGTGGTATGCACCACGTAAGTGCGGGTGCCCAGCTCTTCCGCCAGGATCATGATCTTGTGGATGTCCATGTCCTCCACGAAGTTGGGCTTGGCCACGCCGTGGTATTTGGTATCGGTTTTGCCCTGCGCCACCAGTTCCGCCTGCATACCCTCACCGATGAGGCAGTTTTCGGAATGCAGCGTGATCATGCCGTCAAGTTCCGCGACGCGGCGCATGATCTGGAAAAGCTGCCAGTCATTCTCATACCAGCCCGCCTTGGTGTAGATGGTGGCGCCCTTGAAGGAGGGCACGCCGTAGTCTTTTACCGCCGCCATGCCGCTAAGCAGCTTGTCCATGTCCGCCAGTTGCGTCATCAGCGGCTTGGTGGAATAGTCGATGGCGGAACCGGCCTGGGCCATGGCGAACTGCGCCAGGGTGGCCTCTATCAGGGTCTGGCCCTCACTCTGGAGCGCGAAGTCCAGGGTCGTGGTGGTGCCGCCGATGGCCGCCGCCGCGGTGCCCTGGGCCCAGCTTTCCGCGGCCCTCGCGCCCATGAACGATATTTCGTAATGCGAATGGGTGTCGACGCCGCCGGGGATGACGATCTGGCCCCTGGCATCAATCACCTTTTCAGGCTTCGGGAAGGCGCTGCCGGGGCCGATACCGAGGATTTTTTCACCGGATACCGCGACATCCGTCTGAAGCACCCCGGCGGGCGTCACCACGGTACCGTTTTGAATCAGCAGATCAACTGCCATGAGCCACCTCCGCAATGTGTTTTATTTTAATAACCGGTGATCAGCGGCGTCGCCAGCGGCGGCTTATTGCCCGAGGCAAGGAGCAGTTTGAAGAGGGACGGCGCGTCGGTGGCCAGGCGTCCGTGACCGTCGGCGCCAATCTCCGCCGCCCATTCCGGCGTGATCGGCCCGCCGCCGACCACCACGTAGTACTTGTCCCTCAGGCCCATGTCCACCAGGTAACGCAGCACTTCCTGCTGGTAATAAGCGGTGGTGGAGAGTAGCGCCGAGAGCGCGATGATCTGCGCCCCGGTTTCCTCCGCCACCTC
>CAZPSW010000019.1:0-5655 GCA_964589255.1 uncultured Dehalococcoidales bacterium | reverse complement strand
CTCGATGAACTTCTTGGCGGGCACGTCAATGCCAAGGTCTACCACCTCGAAGCCGGTCACCGCCAGCATCGTGGAGACCAGCGTCTTGCCTATGCTGTGAGTGTCCCCGGAAACGGTGCCGATGACCACCTTGCCCGGCGAGGCCACGGCGGCGCGCGCGCCCTCCAGGTGCGGTTTCAGTACCGTCATGCACGCCTGCATGGCGTCCCCCGCCAGTATCAGGTCCGGCAGAAAGGCATCCAGCCTGGAATAGCGCTCCCCGACGGTATCCAAACCCTTGACGGCGCCCTGCTGCACCGCTTCCAGCGCATCAACGCCGCCGTCCACCGCCGCCTGGGCCGCTGCTGCCGCGGCGTCCTCGTCGCCTTCAACGATGGCCGCCGCCAGATTGTCCAGAAGTTCCTGGTTACTCATACTTCACCTCGATCATGATGTTTTTCGGGTGGCGCCGCCGGCGCCCCGTTTTTCCTGAATTGCGCGCAGAACTTTCTCCGCTGTAAGCGGCAGGTCTTTAATGCGCACCCCGACCGCGTCGTAAACGGCATTGGCGATGGCCACCGCGGTGGGGTTCATGGCCGCCTCCGCCAGGCTCTTGGCGCCGTAGGGGCCGGCCGGTTCCATCGTTTCCACCAGTGAGACGTGGATGCGCGGGATGCCGGCGCTGAGCGGTATCTTGTAGTCACGGAAATCCGGGGTGATGACGACTCCGTCCTGCCAGCGGTAGTCCTCGGTCAGCCCATAGCCCATGCCCTGCACCACGCCACCCTCGATCTGGCCCTCACAGAGGCGGGGGTTGATCGCCCGGCCCAGGTCCTGCGCCACCCAGACATCGAGCACCGTCACCTGGCCCGTGTCCGGGTCCACCGAGACCTCGGCCACCTGGGTGCTGAAGGCGTAACCGACGGATGGATTGCCGTAGCGCGCCGCATCCGGCAGCACCACGTAATCCGGTACCACGTAGTGCCCGCTGACGCTGATGGGGCCACCGCCCAGCTCCCGGAAGACGACATCGTAAGCAATCTCAGAGACGGTCGCCAGTGCCTGTTCTTCACCGTGACGGCGGATTACACTCGCAGATACCTCCAGCACATTTGCGTTCAGCCCCAGCTTGGCCGCGGCGTGGCGCAGTATTTCCGCTTTCAGGTTCTGGCCCGTCAGGCGCACCGCATTGCCGCCCAGGGTGGTCACCCGGCTGGCCGAGGTGCCGATGGCGTAGGGGGCGATATCGGTATCGACATGGGGCACCACGGTGACGTCGTCCAGGCTGAGGCCGGACGCCTCCGCGGCGATCTGCGCGAAGACGGTGCAGGTGCCCTGCCCGATGTCCGTCTCCCCGGAAATGACGCGGGCCCGGCCCCACTGGTCCAGGTTGATCACTGCGGCGGAGCCGTCATAGGCGGGGTGCAGCGCCCGCTGCCCCGAGAGGTTGATCTGGCAGGCCGCCCCGATGCCGATATTTTCCCGGCGTTCCTGTTTCTTGCGCGCCCAATCAGATTTTTCCGCCACAATTTTAATGGTTTCGGACAGGCCGCAGCTGTTCAGGATCCAGCCGTGGGCGGTGACATCGCCCTGTTGGGAGCAGTTCCGGAGCCGCAACTCCAGCGGATCGAGGCCCAGTTTCTCCGCCGCCACGTCCATCAGGGATTCCACCGCGAAGAGCACTTCGGGCACCCCATAACCCCGGAAGGCGGTGCGCGGTACCTTGTTGGTGTAGACCACGCTGCCCTCGGCGACGATGTGGCGCAGGCGGTAGATACCGGCCGGGTTTGTCATTGAGACCTTGAGCATGTTGGGGCAGGCGTCCATGTAGGCGCCACCGTCCGCGGTGATGCGCATCTCCTTGGCGACCAGGCTGCCGTCACGTTTGAAACCCAGTTTCAGGCGCACGTCCTCGGACATGCGGGGGCGGCCCATGACGAAGTCTTCGGCGCGGGAGTAACAGATTTTCACCGGTCGCGCCGCCGCCCGTGAAAGCAGGCTGCTGATAATATAATGCGGGCGTAGGTAGAGCTTGCCGCCGAAACCACCGCCAACGTAGGGCCGCACCACGCGCACCTGGTGCTCCGGGATGCCGAGCGCCGCCGCCAGGTAGTCCCGCAGTTTGAACGGCTGCTGGGACGAGGCCCAGATGGTGAGCTTGCCTGAGGTCTCCCACTGGGCAACGCAGACCTGCGGCTCGAGGTAGGCGTGGTACTGTGCCTGGGTGCTGAAGCGGTCCTCGACGATGACATCCGCCTCATCGAATCCCCGGGCGCCATCACCGCGGACAAAGTCGAAGTGATAGCCCACGTTGTGCGCCACGTCGTCCCTTTCCGGGTGTATCTGCGCCACGCCGGGCCGCATGGCGTCGGGCACCTCCAGTAACGGCGTTTGCACTTCGTATTCGACGTTGATCAGGTCCAGGGCCAGGGCCGCGATCTCGTCGTCGTCCGCGGCCACCGCCGCCACCGGTTCACCGGCGTAGCGCACCACGCCGTCCGCCAGCGCCAGTTCGTCGGCGATGGCGGGACCGTAGCGGAATTGGGTGACGTCAGCGGCGTTAATCACCGCCCGCACGCCGGGCAGCCGGGACGCCGCCCCGGTGTCAATGGCCCTGATACGCGCGGCGGCATGGGGGCTGCCCAGGGCGCGGCCCACCAGCATCCCGGGGATCTCCACGTCAGTGGCGAAAACGGCTTTCCCGGTGACCTTTTCCCAACCGTCGACGCGGGGCACATTTTGACCAATATAGCGATTAGCGGTCATTCAAATACTCCGCACGGCAACTCATCTAGCGTAGAGTACCCGGGGCAGCCACAGGGCAAAATCAGGGAAGGCGATGAGCAGGCCGATGACGATCACCACCGGGATCAGGAATGGCAAAGCGCCGCGGAAGATGGTGATCAGGTTGAACTGCGGCAGCACGCTTTGCAGCACGAATAAATTCAGGCCGAACGGCGGCGTAATGAGGCCGATCTGGGAGAGCAAGACGTAGAGGATGCCGAACCAGATCAGGTCCAGACCCAGGTTATGCAGCAGCGGCGCGACGAAGGGTAAGGTGAGTACCAGCATGGCGAAGGCGTCAAAGAAGCAGCCGAGCAGGATGAAGAGCACGCAGATGATGACCACCATGCCGAATTTACCGAAGGGCAGCCCCAGCATGAAGTCGGTGAAGACCTCCGTCACGCCCATGAACTGGAAGACCAGGGAGAGCATCTTGGCGGTGAAGACGACGAAGGCGATCATGGCGGTGATGCTGACCGCGGAATACATGCTCTCCTTCAACGCCCGCCAGCTCATGCGACGGTAGGCCAGCGCCATCGCGATGCTGAGAAAGGCCCCCAGCGCGGCGGATTCAGTGGGCGTCATGATGCCGGCGAAAACGCTGCCTAGGATGAGCGCGATGACGATGATGAAAGGGCCGATGTCCCGGATCGCCTCAAGTCTTTCCCGGAAGGTGAATTTGAGCGTCTGCGGCGCGTGACCGGGGTTCAGCTTGACGATGATGGTGACCGTCAGCACCAGCAGCGCCGCCAGCACGAAACCGGGGATCAGCCCCGCCGCGAAGAGGCGCGCCACGGAAACGGACATCCAGCCGCCGTAGACCACCAAAATGATGCTCGGCGGGATCAGCACGCTGAGGGTGCCGCCAACCACGATCGCGCCTAGGGAAAGGCGGTGGTTATAGCCCATTTTTTCTAGGTCCGGATAGGCGATCTTGCCGAAGGTGGCGGTGGCCGCCAGGGAAGAGCCAGACATGGCCCCGAAAGCGGCGTTGGCGATAATCACGGAGCTGGCCAGGCTGCCGGGCACGTTACCGATCAACTTCTCCGAGCCCACGAAAAGGCGCGTGATGGTGCCGGTGTGCGCGAAGAGGGCGCCCATGAAAACGAAAAGGGGCACTGCCGTCAGGGTGAAAGAATTCATCGAATCGAAGGCGGTGAAGGCGAACTGCCCCAGGGATTTATCGAGGAAGAATACGAGCCCGATGGCGGCCATCAGACCCATCGCGATGGCCACCTCGATGCCCAGCGCCAGCAGCACCACCAGGCCAACCAGGATGACGATGGGGGCCCAGTCCAGCGTCATTGGCTGCTACCTTCAAGGTGCTCACCGGCCCGCATGCGCAGTACCGCCCGCACTAGGTCCGCCAGCAGGGTCAGGAACATCAGCGCGAAGCCAATGAACACGGTCAGGTGCGGCCAGCGCAGCGGTGTCAGTATCCAGGTTGAGGACTTCAGGTTCCGGGCGAAGGAATAGAGCGTCATCTCAAAGCTCATCTGCACCATGATATAGGTGAAGATGAGCGCCAGCAGGATGCCAACAAAACGCAGCCAACTTGAGGCCCGGGACGGCAATTTCTGCGTCAAGATGTTGATGCGCACGTGCCCACCGGTGCGCCAGGTGTAACCCATGCCGATGTAGGCCAGCGCCACCAGCAGGTAGGCGCTGAACTCGTCGGCCACCATGGGTGGCTGGTGCACGATGTATCTCATGATGACCTCGAAAACGATCAAAATCATCATCAGCGGCACCAGCCACCCGGCCAAGTGGCCGCTGGTCACGACCACTCTTTCTATAAAGTAGACGATGCTTCTCATAAAGCCTTAAACGCACGCAGCGCTGACAACGAGGCAGTTACGGGGCCAGCATCACCGCGGCGCCGGAAGCGTACTCGGCGGCAATGGCGAGCACCGCAGGACCGTCGGGCCCGGCCAGTTCCAGCCACTTGGCGATGGCCGGCTTGGCCAATTGCCGGGCCTTATCCAGTTCCGCCTCATCGGGCTGCGTGGTGGTCAGACCGACCATGCCGATGGCAGTGCCGGAGTACTTTGACATCGCCTCTTCGGCCATGTTCACCTCGCGGGACATCTCGCGGCCCAGTTCCAGCATGATTTCCTGGAGGTCAGCGGGCAGGGAGTCCCAGGCTTCCTGGTTAATGATCACCGCGCCGGGGAAGGCACTCTGTACCGCCCAGAAGCTGACATCGGTGCTGACGTCAGCCAGACCCAGGAAGAGCCCGTAATACCGGGAGGTCTGAATGGCGTCGACGGTGCCCTTCTGCAATGCGTCCGCCATTTCGGTGGTGGCCATGCTCAGCGGGGCGCCGCCCAGTTCTTTGACCGTCAGGGTCGGTAATACGCCGGTGGTCCTGGTCTTCAGACCGGCCCAGTCCTCCACCGTGGCGATGGGCTGGTTGGCGAAGATGGCGTCGATGTTACCGGCGGCAAATTCACCCATTTTTACCAGGCCTGCCTCGGCGAAGTGCCGGTCCATGATCTCCACCATACGCGGGTCTTGCATCGCCAGGGTGTACTCCAGCGCGTCCTTCCAGAAGAAGGGCAGCGAAGCGATGTCCACGATGGGATAGGACCCGGAGACCCAGCCGGTGCGCTGGAAACGTGTCATAGCCGGCGAAGAGCTCATCGCCCCCGTCGCCGCTCAGGGCAACGGTGATGTGGTTGCGTGCGAATTTGGAAAGCAGATACGTGGGAACCAGAGAGGGATCTGCGAACGGCTCGTCAATGCTTTGGATGACATCGTGGAGAATCTCGATCAGCTCTTCCGGCGCCAGAGAAATTTCGTGATGGTCAACGCCGAATTGCCGTGCGACAGACCGGGCGTTTGTAGATTCATCGAATGTCGATTCCTTGAATCCGACGGAAAAGGTCTGGA
>CAZPSW010000018.1:1568-13776 GCA_964589255.1 uncultured Dehalococcoidales bacterium | reverse complement strand
TTATTTGCTCCGGCGAGTAGATCCGTTTGGCCATGTCTTACCCCCATTTTCGTCTTTCTCCAGTCTAACATTGGCACTGGAGTAGTTTTTGGGGGGCAGGTCAATCCTACATGTATTGACATTATAGCCGTATACGGCTATAATAGACGCATGAACATGTGTAACGTTGAAGAGGCGGCAGCGAGAATGGGTATCTCCCAACGGCACTTGAGGTTGCTATTGCAACGGGGTGAAGTGAAGGGTAAAAAACTTGGACGGGACTGGGTAGTCCTCGGCCTCAATTACAGCAGGAAAAGACAGCCCAAAAGGAGTAAATAAAATGGCTAGTGTTAAGCATATTGTTAAGCAATCTGTTAAGCAAAGCAATATGGGGAGTGACGAACGTCAGATAAAAGGGAGGAAAATAGCCTCAAAAAGTGGTGAGCCGCACAGGAATCGAACCTGTAACCTGCTGATTAAGAGTCAGCTGCTCTGCCAATTGAGCTAGCGGCCCGCCACATGATTTTAGCACTGCGTGGGGCGGCTTGACAAGGACGCAGGCTCAAACTGATTTACCTGGCGGGGGCCCGGAATTACGTTCCCAGAACACCCCGCCCTGATAGCCCTGGATGTGCCGGTCCCGGGCGACCAGCGCCAGGCGTTTTTGCGCCAGGCAGCAACAGTCCCGGTCAATCTCAATGCCCACGTAGCGCCGCCCCAATTTCCGGGCCACCACCGAACTCGTCCCGGAACCCAGGAACGGATCGAAGACGACGTCGCCCGGGTTACTGCTCGCCAGCACCAGCTTGGCGATCAATTTTTCCGGTTTCTGCGTCGGGTGGTCGGTATTCTCCGGCATGGACCAAAACGGCACCGTGATGTCCGTCCAAAGGTTGGAGGGCGCCGTGAGGCGGAAATTGCCGCCCTCTTCCGGGTGCCAGTCCTTGGGGGTGCCGTGGTCACGGTACGGTGCCCGCACACGCCGTTTCAGGCGCACGCTGGCGGTGTTGAAGGTATAATCCCGGCCCGTCGTACAGAACCAGATGTCCTCCGCGGTATTCTTCCAGTTACGCGCCCGGGCACGCCCCTTCTCCCGCTCCCAGGTGATACGGCTTTGCACCAGCAAGTAACGCGCCGCCACCCGCTGCACCGTGGCGGAAGAGGCCCAGTCCGCACAAATATAGACCGATGCGCCCGGCTTGAGCGTTGGCAGGAGCCGTGGCAGCCAGCCATCCAACCAGGCGGCATAAGCCTCCAGCGGCATACCCTTGAAGGTCGTACCGCCGAATTTCTTGGTCAGGTTATAAGGCGGGTCCAGTATCAACAGGTCGCAGAAGCCCGGCGGCAGGTAATCCAGCACCGCGAAGAGGTCGGCATTGATGGTGCTATTTTCCAGTCCGGAGAAGCCCACCGGCCCCCGTAACTGCTGCAGCTGGGCGGCGTAGAGCGTCCGCTCCTCCGCGGAGAGTTCCAGGGTGCGGTTGCGCGGCGCGCGTGAGCCTGTTTCTTCCATACGCCGCTGCATTCTGGCACAGGCCGCCACGTTTTTCAACGCGCGGTTGAATCCTGCCACCGGCTGGCATTACAATAGGGCAAACGGGAGCGTGAAGAGAGTGGCCAAACAGGATGCGGACCAGCCAGAGCAGGTGATTCGGGAATGGCCCCGTTTCAGCATCTGGCTGGAGGAGAAGCAGGCCCACCAGGGCAACCTGATACTGACCAACGAACACCTCGTCTACCTCAAGGAAAAGGTGCTCACTGAAGAGGAGATCCTGGCGTACAACGCACTCCTGGAGAAGGGCGCCGGCACCGGCGAAGAGATACGCTTCGCGGTGGCAATGCAAAAAAAGAATTGGTCGCTGCCGCTAAGTCAGGTCGTGAGGGCCCGCCTGGGCATTTACCAGTGGCTCCCGTTCCGGCTCTGGCTGATGCTGGACTACCGCAGCAGCACGAGAAAAATACGCACGCACACCTTCGTCTTCACGATGGGCCGTTTCAAGCGCATGCTGCTCAAGGAATTCCCCACCCTAGGCTGGCACTACACCATCAATGACGAGTTGAAGCACTTCCGCAAACGGAATGGCCTGCCCACAAGGCCAGACTGAAATTATGGTTTTCGACGTAATAATTCCGGTTGAGATGAACGATGTCATTCCAACTTGAGGCAAATTGCGGCACCACCGCGATGGGCATCATGCCCCACACCGATGTCGACCGCGCGCTGGCACTGGCGATGGGTCTGGACATCCCTTTCTGGCCGCAACTGCCCAAGGTGAGCTTCTGCGAGGACATGTACGTCCAGGCCTCGGAACAATTCCCCGGCATCGTGCTCGATACCGAGAATGAGACCACCTGTTTCTCCTCCGGCCGCTTCATCGAGGAAATGAATGCCTACACGGAAAAGATCGCGGACCCGGACGCGCTGGCCCTCGGTGAGGACTATTCCGTGGTCTACCACCGTTTCCTGGCCCGTGACCTCTCCGGCTACCGCGCCATCCGCGGCCAGTTGACCGGGCCGGTCAGCCTGGGTTTCAAGATCATGGACGAAGACAATAAGCCGATCATCTACGACGACAACGTGCGGGATTTGATGTATGACTTCATCCAGCGTAAGGTCAACGTGCAATACCGAGAGCTCAAGGAGAAGAATGCCGGGGCCTTCGTCTGGCTTGACGAACCGGGCCTGGGCTGGGTCTTCTCCGGCCTCGCCGGCTACAACGACGTGCAGGCGGGGCGTGACTACCGGGAATTCATGGCCGGCTTTGAGGGACCCCGCGCGCTGCACCTCTGCGCCAATGTCAACCTGCCCTACCTGCTCGGCATGGGCATTGATCTGCTCTCCTTCGACGCCTACCAGATCGAGCTGATGCCGAAGGGTTATGCCATCGCGGTGGCGGACTTCATCCGGGACGCCGGCATCATCGCCTGGGGCATCGTGCCCACCGAATCATCGGCGCTGGCCACCGAGACGCCGGATACGCTGGCGGCGCGCCTGATCGATTACTGGCAGGTGGTGGCCGCCAACAGCGATGTCAGCGCCGCCCACCTGGCGGCCCAGGCATTGATCGCCCCGGCGCGCTGCTGCCTGAAAAACTACGAGGACCGCGAAGAGAAGAAAAAAACTGAGGGCGAAGAGGTCTGCCGCGTGCTCAGTAGCGAGGAAGAGGTGGTGGAGACGGCCTTCGGTTACCTCGGTAAGATATCAGCCCGGCTGCGCCATCACTTCAAGTTGGACTAGCGCTTGTTCCGGCCCGATTACGCCCACCTGATCGATCCCCTGATGGGATTCCTGCGCCGCTTCCTGGCGGACACCGCCAGCCGGGAAGTCCCCGGCGGTAACGTGCTCGACGCCTGCTGCGGTACCGGGCACCAGGTCCACTATTACGCCCGGCGTGGACTGAATGCCACCGGCATTGACCTGGACCCGGGGATGATCCGCCAGCGGCGTCACCCGGCGGACCTGCCGCCGGGTGGGAAAATCCGGCTCGAAGTGGCCGACGCCACCGCATTACCGTTCCGGGACGGCCATTTCGACGCCGCCAGCATCAGCTTCGCGCTGCACGAGAAACCGGCCCCTGTGCAGGACGGCGTGTTGCGGGAGATGCGGCGGGTGGTGCGGCCCGGCGGCCTGCTCCTCTTCGCGGACTACGGGGTGCCGCTGCCACGTAACTGGGCGGGTCAGCTAATCCGCCTCGCGGAATGGCTCGCCGGTGGCGAGCACCACCGCTGCTCGCTGCGCTACTGCGCGGACGGTGGCCTGAACGTAATATTAAACCGTAACGGAGTGCCCCCCCGGCCGTGAGGTACGGTTACTCCGGGGCAGCGTAGTGGTGGTGCGCGTGGTGAATGCCTGACGGCACGCCGAGATCAGGCCGCCGGCTCAGCCCCCGGCCATCAGCCGATGCAGCTCGTCCCGGCTTTGCAGTGCCGCCACCACCGCGATGAACTCCGAGATTTCGCCGAATTCCGCCCTGAAGGCGCGCAGTTCATCTCCGAGCGGGTCCACCGAGGACGGGGCGTCGGCGTAGCGCCCGTGAAAGGCGAAATAGGCCTGGTTCAGCTTGCGCAAGTAGTAACCCTGCGCCTCCAGATAGTCCCGCCGCTGGAACATGTAGGCCTCGGCCCGGTCCACTTCGCCCGCCGCCAGCATGGTGTCCACGGTACGGCGCGTCTGGCGCATGGCGGCGTCAAAGTCAAAGGCGGCCGGGTCCCGTGGCGCCGGGGCGGCCCGCCCCCCATAAAAACGTGCCAGCACCAGGTCCCTGATCTCCTCACTGACGATGCCGGCAAAGGTCTCGTTCAGAGTGGCCACGTCATGGTCCCGGTTCAACCCCAACAGGTAGGCGGCGTAGCGCTGCCCCAGCGGCTTGAAAACGAGGTACTGGTGCAGCCACTCTTCGAGCGCAGTGGCGACCGTGAAAGCCAGCCCGCCGCGGTCCGTGACGAAGGCCGGGTAGGTGGTGCCGATGCCGCCCAGGTCCAGCACCAGGGAGACCACGCCGAGGGCGTCCACCTGCGCCTCGATCGCCTCCCGGTCAGGGTCCCCGATCTGCTGCTTCAGGGTGATCGTCTCCAGGGTGCGAATGCTTTCCCTGGGGGAGACAATGAGCAGGCCCGGCGGTGCCTCCATGACGAAGCCCGGCGGCGGCGTCAGGGACCGGTGGTCATTCCCCATCCCCAAATCAAGCAGCACCGCCGTGATCTGCGCCTCGATCACCGCCGTCACTTCCGGGGCCAGCGCCGTCCGTTGCCGCATGATGTCATCGATGGCCTCCTCCAGGGACGCGGCGTCACCGGAAGCGGCCCCGGCGCACACCCGCGCCAGGTGGTACTCCGCGGCGCGAAGTTGCCGACCCAGGTCAAAATAAAGCTCAACCGGGGCGGTGTCCCGGGCCTCCGCGTCGTCAGCGGGGTTGATCCAGCCGCCGATCCGGGGTGGCAGGTGCGCCAGTTCCCAGGCGGCGACACTGAAGCGGTAGGGGGCGGCGATGGCCTCGACGCGGGGCGCCGGGTCCGGGGCCCGGCAGCCCACCGCGGGCAGCGCCGTCACCAGCACCATCACCAGCAGCAGCAGCAGCCAGCCGGCGCGCGCCACGCTAGATACCGCGCAGGGTGGCGCGGTAGGCATCCGCGATGATGCCCGGTAATGCGGCATCTTTCGTCTTCACCGCGTCTCTCATCTTCTTGAACCTGGTGGCCATTTCCTCCAGGGTGTCAACCAGCGGCGCCAGCCGTTTCAAGTAACCTTGGTAAGCCTCGGTCTGGTTCCATTTAGCCTCGGCGATAGCCTCGGCGGCGGCCACCCCGCAGTGTAGCGCGGTGCCGATGCCCTCGCCGCTGACCGGCAAGAGCAGGCCGGCGGCGTCACCCACCAGCAGGGCATTACCCCGGGCCGGGATGAAGGAGCCGTCAAAGATTTCCCGCAGCAGCACCGGCTCCAGGCAGCCGTTCTCCCAGACCGGGTTAATGGCCGGGTCCAACCCATGATATGCGGTCAGGTAATCACGCGCCCAGGTACGCATCTCTTTCAACCGGTCCAATGGCGCGGCGTAATCGATCACGGTGTGACCGTCTTTGTAGTGCGTGGTGAAGATGCCGGGGAACCATTCCCGCGGGTAGAACCAGTGGTTATAGGCCTCGTCCAGGTCCAGCTTCAGGGGGTATGATTCCTGGTAGATGTTGGCGTATTTGAACTCCCTCATGGGATAGATGAACTGGCGCGTGGTGGAATTGCCGCCGTCGGCCCCCACCAGGTAGTCGCAGAGAATCGGCTGGCGCTGTTCACCCTGCTGCGCCAGCACCAGGAAGCCCCAACCGTCGGGCCGGATGCCGGCGGCCCTGGTTTCCACACGCACTTCGGCGCCGGCCGCGTCGGCCTGCTCGTTAAGCCAGTGATCCAGGTCCCGGCGCCAGGTCAGCACCGTCTGGTGCGTCAGCGTCTCGCTGCCGACGCCGGGGACGTGGAAGGTATAGCCTTTGAGTTGGGCCGGTGTGGCCAGCACGTCCTCCGGCACCTCCCCGAACTGGGAACGCATCAGGTCCACCGCCAGCGGCCCCATGATCATGCCGCTGCAGACCTTGTGGCGCGGGGTCTGCCGCTTTTCCAGCAGCAGCGTCTCCAAGCCCAGTTCCGCGGCGCGGCGCGCCGCGGCGCTGCCGGCGGGCCCGCCGCCGATGACAATCAGGTCAGGCATATCTCCTCCTACCCCCGGAAACAGTATAACCGGACGCCACTGCAGTGACAAATACTTGACCGCGGGCCCCCAAAATGAGTAGAATTAGTATTGGCCCCCGCGGCGTGCCCTGAACTTCGAATCAGGCTCCCGGCGAGGTACCGGCACGGAAGGAGGTGGCCCTGATGGCAGAAGAACACGTCAAGAGCGTTGACCCGGCGACCCTGAAAATGATCGAAAAAGCGGTGACTGACGGTGCCAGCACCGTCTTTGAACGCGCCGCCGGTATGAAACCCTGTCCCATCGGGGCGGAGGGCTCCTGTTGCTCCATCTGCGCCATGGGCCCATGCCGCGTGCCCGCCCCCAGGGGCCGTGACGAGACCCCGGAAGACAAGAAGAAACGGCGCGGCGTCTGCGGCGCCACCTCGGAGACGATCGCGGCGCGCAACTTCCTGCGCAAGATCGCCGTCGGCACCGCGGCCCACGGAGACCACGGGCGGCGCGTCGCCGAGGCCTTCATCGCGGTGGGCAAGGGCAATGCCCCCGGCCTGGAAATCAGGGACGAGCAAAAATTACTGGCGCTGGCGCTGGAGCTCAAGGTGGAGATCGGCGAGCGCTCCAATAATGAGATCGCCGTCGACGTCGGTGAGAAATTACTGGCCGACTTCAGCCGCCAGGAGGGCGAACTGCATTTTCTGAAACGCGCGCCGCTGAAGCGCCAGGAGATCTGGCGGCAGCAGGGCGTCTCCCCCCGGGGTATTGACCGGGAGGTGGTGGAAGCGCTGCACCGCACCCACATGGGTGTTGACCAGGACTACCGCAACCTGATGAAGCAGGGCACGCGCACCGCGCTGGCCGACGGCTGGGGCGGCGCCATGATCGCCACCGAGCTGCAGGACGTCATCTTCGGCACGCCGCAGCCCACGGTGGGACAGATCAACCTGGGCGTGCTCGAGGCAGACGAGGTCAACATCATCATCCACGGGCACGAACCATACCTCGCCGAAATGCTGGCGGTAATGGTGCATGACAAGGATGTCCAGGCCCACGCCAAGTCCAAGGGCGCCAACGGCATCAACCTCTCCGGCATGTGCTGCACCGCCAACGAGGTCCTGATGCGCCACGGCCTGCCCATCGCCGGTAATTTCCTGCAACAGGAACTGGCCATCGTCACCGGCGCCGTTGACGCCATGGTGGTGGACGTGCAGTGCATCATGCAGGGGCTGGCCGACGTGGCGTCATGCTACCACACCAAGGTCATCACCACCGACACCCGGGCCATGATCCAGGGCGCGGAGCACATGGAATTCGACGAGCTCAACGGCCTGGAGAGCGCCAAATCGATCCTGATGGCCGCCATCGACAACTTCCCCAACCGCGGCACCGTCCAGATACCGGATGACAAGACGGACCTGGTGGCCGGTTTCAGTCACGAGACGATCAACTACATGATGGGCGGCATGTTCCGCGCTTCCTACCGCCCCCTTAACGACAATATCATCAACGGCCGCATCCGCGGCGTGGCCGGCGTGGTGGGCTGCAACAACGTGCGCGTGACCCACGATGACATTCACCTGACGCTGGTCAAGGAACTGCTGAAGAACGATGTCCTGGTGCTGGAAACGGGCTGCGCCGCGATGGCCTGCGGCAAGGCCGGCATGCTAACACCGGAAGCCGCTAAGAAATACGCCGGGCCGGGCCTGGCCGAGGTCTGTGAGACGGTGGGCATGCCGCCGGTGCTGCACCTGGGGGCCTGCATTGATAACAGCCGCATACTGATCGCGGCCACCGCCATGGTCAAAGACGGCGGCCTCGGTGACGACATCAGTGACCTACCCGCGGCGGGCGCCGCGCCGGAATGGATGAGCGAGAAGGCGATCACCATCGGCCAGTACTTCGTGGCCTCCGGCGTCTACACCATCTTTGGCGTGCAGTTCCCCACCATCGGCAGCAAGCCGGTCACCGATTACCTCTTCGATGAGATCGCGGAAACCTACGGCGGCAAATGGGACTTTGAGGCGGACCCGCTGAAGATGGCGGAGATGATGATCAAACACATTGATTCCAAGCGTGCCGCGCTGGGGCTGGACAAGGCCCGGGAACGCGTGCTCTATGACATGGCGATGCGCCGGGACCTGGATTAGCCAAAACGTGACACGAAAACCGGGGGCGGGCCGAATGGCCCGCCCCTTTCTTTTTGCGATAGATGGGGATACGCCCCTTAAACCCCGCTTGGCCCCACCCCCTGCAAGGGGGTAAATAATCCGGCGGCGACGGCAGCGGTGGCCATTCGATATGACGGCGGATTCGCCGGAGCTATACTGCGGCTTTTGATTATTCAGGGGACTGAGGCAAGCCCAAAACACAGAGAGGCGTCGTTTGACGCCTCTCTTTTTATCCCTTAAACCGCGCCGGTTATGGTTCGCGCACGGGGGTCCGCTGCAAAGAACTCAGCAGGCAGTTCACCTGGGCGCTGGCTTCCAGCGTGGTGGTGTGGTCCAGCGCCTCGTCAAGCAGTTGCCCGCGCGCGTAACTGCCGTGACCGTTGACCATCACTACCGGGTGTTCCCCCAGCGCTACGGCGATGGCGTCCGCGAGGTCCTCGGGGGCGATTACCATCTGGTAGCCGATCACCGGCACCCGTCCGATCAGATTCAACGACTGTTCGTCCCCGGGGACGATCTCATTGGTGATCTGGGAGAGCGCGGTGGCATGGGGCAGGTGGGCGTGGACAATGGCCGCGGCGGGGGTCTGCTGGTAGATGGCGCGGTGTACCGGCAGTTCCATCGAGGCCAGCGGCGTGCTACGGTCATTACGGTAGATACCGGTCTCGATCAGATCCTGCTCTTCAAGGTGGCTCAACGAGCAACCGCGGCGCGTGATTAGGATACGGTCCCCCATGCGCACGCTCAGGTTACCCAGGTTTGACGTTACCAACCCCTGCACGAAGAGGGCGCCGCCGGTGACTTGAAATTGAGCCAGACCCATATTCCCTCGCCGGATTCACGTTGCCGCCATATTACCAAATTGCCCGCGCCAATAGCAAACCGCCGGTCTATTTACCGGCGGTCTGGTTCGCCTGTTTCGCCAGGCGGGATTTGCGCCGTGCCGCGTTGTTGGCGTGAATGACGCCCTTCTTGGCGGCCCGGTCCAGCGTGCTGGTGACGCCTTTCACGGCCTCGGCGGCATCGGCATCACCGCTGCTGACGGCCCCACGCGCCCGGGTCAGTGAAGTGCGCAGTTCACTCTTTACCGCCCGGTTGGCGACGCGGTGCTTGGCCGCGGTGCGCTCCCGCTTCTGAGCTGATTTGTTACCTGACAATATTGCCTCCTGTGAGTGCTAGTTCTGGCTGGTATGGTGTAAATGTATTCGTTTGCGTGGCTTCTCCGGCGCCGGTTTTCTGGCCGCCGGTGAAGGTGGTGGTTCGCTGCTCAGGCGCCTCACGCTGACGACGCCGCGTACCGCCTCGACCACCGCCATCAGGTGCACCAGTTGCGTCAGCCCCCGCGTTTCCAGTTGCAGCGTCACGGTGGAGGTACCGTCGTCTTTATTTTTCAGGGTGATGCTGGCGATGTTCACCTTTTCCTCGGCCACCACGGTGGTAATGTCCCGCAGCAATCCGACCCGATCCCAACCCTCAACCTGAACGCTGACCGGGTAAAAGGCCCCCGTCTGGGCCCATTCCACCGGCACCAGGCGCTCCGGTTCGGACTCATTCATTATATTGGAACAATCGGTGCGATGTACAGTCACCCCGCGGCTGCGCGTGATATAACCGATGATGGGGTCACCGGGCACCGGGTGGCAGCAGGGCGCCAGGTGCGTCAGCACGTCACCCACGCCAAGCACCTTGACCGAGGACGCCGGGGCCTGTATTCGGGGCGCCGGGGCCGGCGGCACGGCGCGCTCTTCTTCGGCGACGAAGACAAGCGCAATCTGGCGCGCCGTAATGTCCCCGTTACCCACCGCGATGAGGAAGTCCTCGAGATTCTCGTGACTGAAGAGTTTGGGCAGTTCGGCGCGTTCCTTATTGGTGATGCCGAGGCGACGCATCTCCCGGTCAAGGATTTCCTTGCCGCGCTCCACGTTGTCCGCCCGTTCCTGTTTCTTGAACCACTGGCGGATCTTCACCCGGGCCTGGGAGGTCTTGACGTAACCCAGGCTGGAATTAAGCCAGTCCCGGCTGGGGCCCTTATCGCTCTTGGTGGTCATGATCTCCACCACGTCACCGTTGTGCAGCGACGTGTTGAGGGAGACGAGGCGCGTGTTGACCTTGGCGCCGACGCAGTGATGACCGACCTCGGTGTGGATGCGGTAGGCCAGGTCCAGCGGCGTCGCCCCCTTGGGCATGTCCTTGATCTCCCCCTTGGGGGTGAAGACGAAGACCTGGTCGATTAAAATATCCGTCTTCACGGATTCCAGGAATTCCTGGTTCTGGCTCATCTCCCGGTGCCACTCGATGAGCTGTCTGAGCCAGCCGACGCGCTCCTCGAAACGGATGTCCCCGCCGCCGGCTTCCTCCTTGTAGCGCCAGTGCGCCGCGATGCCGTATTCTGAGAGATGGTGCATCTCATGGGTGCGGATCTGCACTTCCAGCGGCGTGGTGCCGCGGTAGACCACCGCGGTGTGCAGGGACTGGTAGCCGTTGGGTTTGGGGCTCGCGATGTAATCGTCGAAGGCGCCGGGGATGGGGCGCCAGAGGCTGTGGATCACGCCGAGGGCGGTGTAACAGTCCGCCACGTTAGGCACCAGCACGCGCAGCGCCAGCAGGTCATGAATGTCACTGAAGGCCTTGCCCTGGGCGCTGTAACGTTGCATCTTCTGGTGGATGCTGTAGATGTGCTTGGGCCGTCCCGAAATCTCGCCCATCACGTCCTGGGCGGCGAATTCCCGGTGCAGCACCTCGATGACCTCGTTGATGAAGGCCTCGCGCTCCACGCGGCGCGTCGCCAGTGTGCTGGCGACCTGCTTGTAGCGCTCCGTGTCAAGGTAACGGAAGGCCAGGTCTTCAAGCTGCCACTTGAATTCCCAGATGCCCAGGCGGTGCG
Source organism: uncultured Dehalococcoidales bacterium (assembly GCA_964589255.1). Lineage (GTDB taxonomy): Bacteria > Chloroflexota > Dehalococcoidia > Dehalococcoidales > SURF-40 > CAZPSW01. The sequence continues at coordinate 2,575 of CAZPSW010000018.1, read as the reverse complement.
CCAGCGGGGCGTAAATCTCCTGGGTCTCGCGGGCGATCGCCAATTGCTTCGCCGGGGGCAACGCTCCCAGGGTGCGCATGTTGTGCAGCCGGTCCGCCAGCTTGATAAAGACGACGCGCACGTCCTCGGCCATGGCGACGAGCATTTTGCGCAAGTTCTGGAGCTGGGTCTCGTCGTTGCGGTCACCGCTCTTCGTCAGCTTGCCGAACTTGGTCACCCCGTCCACCAGGCGGGCCACCTCGTGGCCAAACTTTTCCTCGATCTCCGATATCGGCACGCCCTTGTCTTCCGGCACGTCATGGAGCAGCGCCGCGGACAGGGCATTGGCGTCAAGCTGCAGTTCCGCCAGGGAGATCGCTACTTGGAGCGGGTGCTCCACGAAGGGCTCGCCGGAGAGGCGGTTTTCGCCCTCGTGCGCCTCGCGCGCGTACTCGAATGCCCGCTGTACCTGCGCCATCCTTCCCTGGGGCAGGTAGCCGGAGGTCAGTTCCATCAACTTTTCGTATTTGGTTTCGGTGGACTTCAGGGTCATGGTCTAAGTATAGTCTTTAGTTTACAGGCAGGGCAAATGGGCTTGATGTGTAGTTCGCCGCGGGGCGGCGTCGAGTCATCCGTTATTATGGCGTCACGGTTACCGGTGACATCTTCAAGAAATTGACCGCGAGCAGTCCAAAGTCAGAGATGTTAACGATGCCGCTACGGTCAAAGTCAGCCCGGGCGTCCCAGCCCGGCTGCCCGGTGGATTTCGGGTAAGACGCCGCCAGGATGCCGACGGCACGGAAATCGATGGTGCCGGCGGCATTGTCGAAGGTGTTTTGCGTGATGACATCAAGGGCTGCGCCCGGTTGCACCGACGCCACCCGAAGGTGGTTAGTGTCAAAATCGATGTGCGCCTCGACCTCATCGATCTCCAGGCCGTCATTGTACACGTTGAGGAGTAGTGTCAGATTTTCCCCGACGGAGCCGCAGACGATACCTCTCGCGGGCCAAAGACGCATCACGACATT
>CAZPSW010000018.1:0-1558 GCA_964589255.1 uncultured Dehalococcoidales bacterium | reverse complement strand
GGAAAACTACGGGGTTTCAGCCAGCGCCTGGAGGGGGTACAGGATCGACGAGGCTAAAACAAGCAGCGAGAGTATAAGTAAAAGTAAGGGGGAGCGGCGTGATACCATTTTTACCATCACACCCCCGGACAGACTATGTTCCAGCGTACATGCCCAGAATACTCTACGTCGCTGTTACGATTTGCAATTATTTTACATCTGTAAATGTAATTAGTCGATATGTTCGCCTACGGGTCGGGACACCCCCGCCCCTTTACAAGGCGCCCGCCGATGCCGTATTCTAGGGGTGAAATTCGCCCGGGAGAAGTAGATGCGTTACCAGGCCCCACGGGGCACCGCGGACATCCTGCCCGAGGCACGACCGTATTGGCGGCACGTGGAGGCCACGGCGCTGGAAATCTGCCGCCGCTACGGCTACCAGCGCATCGAGACGCCCACCTTCGAGGATACCGGCCTTTTCACGCGCAGCGTCGGTGACGGCACCGACATCGTGACCAAGGAGATGTACACCTTCAAAGACCTCGGCGGCAACTCGGTGACACTGCGTCCCGAAGGCACCGCCTCCGTCTGCCGCGCCTACCTGCAAAATGGCCTCAGCGTCAGCCCGAAGCCGGTGAAGCTCTACTACTTCGCTTCCATCTTCAGATACGAGCGGCCCCAGGCGGGACGCCTGCGGGAACACCACCAGTTCGGTTTCGAGGCCATCGGGGACGGCAGCCCGGCGCTTGACGCCGAGGTCATCGAGATGTCCTGGCAGTTCTTCACCACGCTGGGCCTGAAGCGCCTGAAGCTGCACCTGAACAGCATCGGCTGCCGGGATTGCCGTCCCACTTACATCCGGGCCCTCCGGGAATACTACACGGCGCATACGGCGGAACTCTGCGCAGATTGCCGCGTGCGGCTGGAAAAGAACACGCTGCGCCTGCTGGACTGCAAGAAACCGGGCTGTCAGGCCCTCGCCGGGGCCGCCCCGAAGAGCGCGGAACACCTCTGCCCGGACTGCGCGGCACACTTCAAGGCGCTGAAAGATTACCTCGACGCGCTGGCGCTGCCCTACACCCTGAACCACCGGCTGGTGCGCGGGCTGGACTATTACACGCGCACCGTCTTTGAGATTCAACCCGAAGAGGAAGGCAGCCAGAGCACGCTCGGCGGCGGCGGGCGCTACGACGATCTGATCGAGGAACTCGGCGGCAGCGCCACCCCCGCCATCGGCCTGGCCAGCGGCATCGAGCGGCTGGTGTTGAACCTAGAGCGCGAAGGCGTCACGGTGCCGCCCGAGGCTGCGCCACGGGTCTTCGTGGCCACCGTCGGGGATGCCGCCCTCGAGGCCGGCATCAAACTCACCGCGGACCTGCGGCGCGCCGCTATAAGCGCGCGCATGGCTTATGGGCGCAGCCTCAAGGCGCAGTTCAAGCAGGCAGACGCCAGCGGCGCCGCCTTCACCGTGGTCATCGGCGACGACGAGGTCAGAGCCGGTACGGTACAACTCCGGGACATGGCCAGCGGCACGCAAACCGCGGTCGCGGTGGACGCCGTCAGCGCCCTGGTGCGCGGG